>JAUVKE010000481.1 GCA_030592105.1 Desulfobacteraceae bacterium | reverse complement strand
TAATGGAGTTGCAGAACCTGATTTAAAAATTGAATTTACAAAAAAAGAGCTTGAATGCAAAGGATGTGAAAACAGATGCGCTGTGATGCAGTTTCTTTTTACAAACGGAAATCGTTTTTATACCGGCAACAGGTGTGAGCGTCATTTCAGCAATGGAGCCGGAGCAAAAAATGCCGGAATAAATCTGGCATCCGAAAAAATAAAGCTTCTGTTTCAGCGAAATACCGAGCCGTCAAGCAAGCCCATTTTGACCTTCGGCATCCCCAGATGTTTTAATATATATGAAAATTTTCCATTTTGGTGCGAGTTGCTGGTTTCCTGCGGCTTTAAGGTGGAGCTTTCCTCCCCGTCTAATTTTAAACTTTTTGAAAAAGGGCTCTCCACGGTCATGTCTGAAAACATCTGTTTTCCGGCCAAACTGGCCCATGGGCATATTTTTGATCTAATAGACAGGGGAGTTGACCGAATATTTTATCCTAACGTGGTTTATGAAAATATAGAATATACGGAGGCTTTGGACAGTTATAACTGTCCGGTTGTTACAGGTTATCCGGATGTTTTAAAGAGCGCCATCGACCCGGAAGGAAAATACAAGATTCCGCTTGATAATCCGGCCGTCAGTTTCAAGGATAAGCGCCTGCTGAAAAAACAGTTGCACCTTTTTTTAAAACAGTTCGGCATCAGTGCCGGAACAGTCTCGAAAGGTGTTGAAAAAGGGCTGGCAGCACAGAGTAAATTCAGGGCGGAACTTAAGCAAAAAGCCGGAATGCTCATGGCCGGTGCGGAACAAAAAGATGAGCTGGTAGTCGTGCTGGCCGGGAGACCTTATCATATAGATCCGCTGATCAATCACGGGATACCCAATCTTCTGGCAGGAATGGGGGTTCATGTAATCACGGAAGACTCTATTCCTGAAGATAACAAAACCGACCTGGCGGATATCAAGGTACTGACCCAGTGGGCCTATGCCAACCGGCTTTTTGCAGCGGCCGAATGGGTCGCCCAAAATCAAAATACCGAGATAGTCCAGATAACCTCCTTTGGCTGCGGACCGGACGCTATTACTTCCGACGAGATAAGGGATATCATCGTAAATTCCGGCAAAATCTATACAATGATCAAAATGGATGAAATCGCAAACCTCGGCGCTGTTAAAATCAGGCTGAGATCCATGCTTGAAGCTGTCAGGGAAAATCGGTCAGCCGGCAACAGTATTCAAAAAAAAGCGCCAAAAATATATCCTGTTTTTACAGCTCAAGACAAAAAGAAAACCCTGATCGCTCCATATTTCTCACCTTTTTATTCTCCCCTTATTCCCGCCGCATTCCGGCCCTTCGGATTAAAGGTGGAGGTGCTTCCGCCCCAAGATAAGGCCTCGGTGGAATTCGGACTGAAGCATATTAATAATGATATGTGCTATCCGGCTGTGCTTGTGGCCGGTGATATTATTAAAGCCTTTAAATCCGGCAAATACGATCCTGCAAACACTTCCGTTATAATGAGCGAGACCGGTGGTCAATGCAGGGCATCCTCTTATATTGCCCTGATCAGGAAATGTCTGGCCGCAGCCGACCTGGATCAAGTCTCTGTGGTTACAATATCAGGGAGCGGCCTTGAGCCCAGGGCAGGATTTAATGTTGACATGAAAGATCTTTTTAAACATTTGGGTCTGGGCTTAATTTTTGCCGATCCCCTTGCACATATGTGTATCTCCACCGCGGCAAGAGAAAAAAACCCGGGAGATTCAAAAAAGCTGCATGCAAAATATCTTGCTGAAATGAATTACGGCATTGAAAATGCCGATTATAATTATCTGTTGAATTTATTAAAAAGGGCAGTCAGCAGTTTTAATGATATTGAAGTTTGCGGAGAATCAGCTCCAAAAATAGGTGTGGCAGGAGAAATTTTTGTTAAATACAATTTTTTTTCCAACGGAAATATAATTGAATGGCTTTCACAGCAGGGGGTGGAAGTTGTGCTGCCATCTCTGCATAATTTTTTCGCTCAAAGAATAATAAATGAAACCTATAACCAAAAGACTTTTTTTAAACAGTCGCTGGTGGATCTTATCAAAACCAGGATCCTTGATATTTATAC
>JAUVKE010000499.1 GCA_030592105.1 Desulfobacteraceae bacterium | reverse complement strand
TCTTGTTAAAACTTTATTAAGCTCGATATATCAACAGTATAATGGAATGTTTTTGTAAAAATTCTTTGTCTTTTAACTCTTTTATAATTATTGAAAAGTTGTAAAGTTTATCTCTGGCATCCGTTTTGCCTATGGCCATAATATAATTATATATATAATCATTATTTTTATGATCCTTCATGGTATAATGAACGCGTAGAAAATCCAAAATATCGTTTTCCGTTATTCCGGCAAAAACATGAACCCATTCTTTTCAAGTAGATACAGATTATCTGGGCTCCGATTTTTACAGAAATAATGACTTTTTGCGAGACCATCAAAGTATAATTGACAATATAAATAAATTATATAGGGAGAAAACAATGAAACTAACAGATTATTCATTTAATCCTGAAGAAGCTGGTGTTGTATTAGATACTCCAGGTAATCCAACCAGCCAGGGATGGGCAGTAGTCACTCCTGAGATGTGGAAATTCCGGTGGAATATCGCTGATAAAATTCAGGTAGGCGATCCAGATTTTTATGGCGACCCTGACTGGTATCTTGACGTTACCAAAAATCTCATAATGGAAGATATCAGGCAAAAAAATCCTGGCATAAGCATGTCTGAGCTGGCTGCAACTGCAACTGAAAAATATCTTGAACAGCAAATAATAACCATCAGGCCATATGATATGCTTTTAGGCCTCTCTTTTAGCGATCAGCATGGAATTGTCTGGGATGCATTAAGCAACCCCTGGATGAATCTTGAAAGAGCACGTGAATTAACAACAAATAAGATCAAAGCATGGAAAAACGGAAAAAAATACGATCTTGATAAAGACGATTTCAAAAAGCTGGAAGATCTTTCTAACAGCCTTAATATGGCTATAAGGGTTAAGGATGATATGACAGAAGATGAATTCCAGAAGTATTATAATCCGCAGCAGCCCGGAAGATTTTTTGAGCCTATGGGGACTACGGATCTTCGCGCCAATCCTGATCATGACTGGTATTTAAGGATAGGTTTTAGAGGCTTGATAAATTTAAAGCAGGAAAAGCTTAATGAGTATATTAAGGCATTTAAAAAAGCCTCAGGTGAGAAAGCAATAGAGCTAAAAAACAAAATTGAAAATGCAAAGGCATCTGTCAAAGTTGCTGAAGCTGTTATAAAATGGATAAAAAGACATGCTGTTGAAGCAAGAGAAAATATTTATAGAATGCCCGATCAAAAGGCAAAAGAGATACTGGCGCAGGTAGCTGATAACTGTTACTGGATAGCAGAAAACGCTCCACGTACATTTATGGAGGTCATGCAGCTTTACTGGTTCTGTTTTATGATTGATTATTGTATTGAAACCACATCCAATACTTTATCATTTTTGCCAGATCGTATTTTTTGGGAATGGTATGAACGGGATGTGATTAAAGAAAAAACCCTCTCACGAGTGGGCGCTGCTGAAATAATCGCATGCTATGCAGCTAAATTTCATGAAATGACAGGAACAACATCCAGATTTGGAGGGCTGGAAAAAGCAGGACAAGGCACAAGAGACTGGTCTGTAATTACAATCGGAGGTCAAAACACTGATGGTAGTGATGCCACAACAGATTTAACATTATTATTTCTTGATGTTTTTGATGGTTACAGATTTCATTTTCCTGACATAAAATTTCGCTGGTGTACCAAAACTAAAAAATCTGATTTTAAAAGGCTTATGGAGGTAATCAGATCAGGGATGGGACATCCTTCTATTAGAAATGATGAAGTTGCCATACCAAGCATGATGGATATGTATGCCCCTGAAATAACTCTGGAGGAAGCTCGGAACTGGGCAGTTGTAGGATGTAACAGCCCCGGAGCGACTACTAATTCCAAAGGCGCTCCAAAACGTGATG
>JAUVKE010000136.1 GCA_030592105.1 Desulfobacteraceae bacterium | reverse complement strand
TCCAAATCAGTCTTATAACATGAATATTCTGATTTACAGTATTTTAGATGGAGCTGAATTTTTAGAGATTCAACCTGATTATGCACAAAATATTATATGCGGTTTTGGACGACTTGGGGGGCAGACTATCGGGCTTGTCGCAAACCAGCCTGCAGTTTTAGCTGGTGTTCTTGACAGCAACGCATCAAGCAAAGCTGCCCGGTTTGTAAGATTTTGCGATGCATTTAATATTCCATTGATATGTCTGGTTGATGTACCTGGTTTTATGCCTGGTCCTGATCAGGAACATGGAGGAATAATACGCCATGGTGCAAAGCTTTTGTTTGCATTCATAGAAGCTACTGTACCGAGAATAACTGTTCTTGTAAGAAAAGCCTATGGCGGGGCATACCTTGTTATGAATTCAAAGCATATTCACTGTGATATTAATTATGCATGGCCATCTGCTGAAATTGCTGTAATGGGAGCAAAAGGTGCTGCAGAAATTATTCACAAAAAAGAGATTAAAAGAGCCTCTAACCCAGATGATCTTTTAAAGGAAAAAATGGAAGACTATAGAAAAACTTTTGTTAATCCTTTTCTTGCTGCCAAAAGAGGTTATCTTGATGATGTTATTTTTCCAAGAGACACCAGGTACAGATTAATACGTTCATTACAGTTCCTGGAAAATAAAAAAACTTTAATGCCAAAGCGTAAACATGGCAATATCCCTTTGTGAGACACTAAATGTTTGATAAAATTCTTATAGCTAACCGCGGTGAAATTGCAGTACGTGTTATTAAAACCTGTAAAAAACTTAAAATAAAAACTGTTACTGTTTATTCTGAAGCTGATTTAAGCGGCTTGCACATATTAAAAGCTGATGAAGCTGTTTTGATAGGCGGCCCGCACTCTGCTGATTCTTATCTTAACAAACAAAAAATAATAGATGTTGCATTGAGTCACCATTGCCAGGCTGTTCATCCTGGCTATGGTTTTCTTTCTGAAAATGCTGAATTCTGTAATATGGTACAAGCAGCCGGCCTTGTTTTTATAGGCCCTCCTGCCAAAGCCATTACAGCTATGGGAGATAAGATAGTATCTAAAAATCTGGCACAAAAAGCAGGCGTTCCCACCATACCTGGCTATAACAAAGCTATTTCCAGCTTGGATGAAGCCATTGAAGCTGCTGATAAAACAGGATATCCTGTTCTTTTAAAACCAGCGGCTGGGGGTGGGGGCAAAGGTATACGGAGTGTTGCCTGCAAAGATGATATGGAGCAAGCTCTTTCAGCTTGTAAAAAAGAAACCCTCAATGCCTTTGGAGATGATCAAATCTTTCTGGAACGGTTCATAAAACGACCGCGTCATATTGAGATTCAAATCCTGGCAGATCACCATGGGAATATAATCTTCCTCCCTGAACGAGAATGCTCTGTTCAGAGACGTTATCAAAAAATTATTGAAGAGACTCCTTCTGTTGCTGTAAATTCTTCTCTCAGACAGAAGATGGGCGAAGTTGCGTGCAACTTTGCGTCAGCAACCGGTTATACCAATGCCGGAACTGTTGAGTTTATACTTGACTCGGATAAAAAATTTTATTTTCTTGAAATGAATACACGCCTGCAGGTAGAGCATCCTGTTACTGAAATGGTTACAGGTCTTGACCTTGTTGAATTACAACTTAAAATTGCTTCAGGAGAACGCCTTAAGATTAAACAAAAAGATCTGAAATACTCAGGATGGTCTATAGAGACCAGAATATGTGCTGAAGACACATCCAAAGATTTTATCCCGGCAACAGGAATGGTTACGAGATATGCTGAACCGAGTGGTACTGATATTCGTGTAGATAGTGGTATTCATGCAGGGAGCATGGTCGGAGTATATTATGATTCAATGCTGGCAAAAGTAATCTGCAAAGGTAAAACCAGGGATGAGGTCATTGCAACTATTACAGACGCTTTAAACGGCTATCATATTGAAGGGGTGAAAACAAATGTCAATTTTGTCAAT
Source organism: Desulfobacteraceae bacterium (assembly GCA_030592105.1). The sequence goes on along the minus strand of JAUVKE010000136.1, from coordinate 5,012 downwards.
ACCCTGATTAACCATCCTGCATTTATTAAAGGAGATCTTTCCACTAATTTTATTGAAGAACATTTTCATGATCCTGAAACATTTATTAAGCCTAAATTAAAATATCTGTGCCATGCGGCAATTGCAGCAACTCTTATATACCATAACAGACAAAATCTGGTCAGACTCTCTCTTAAACCAATGGCAGCCCGAGTCGGAGCTCATAAGGAACAAAAAAAAGAATATCTCTACATTGTTAAAGGTGGAGAACAGGTTTTCAAAATAAAATTAAGGGGTGACCAGATTATAAAAATCTGGAATGTTCATGTAGATGACACAGAATATAAAATAAACACTCCTCACTTTGAATTTTACAGACGAAGGCTTAAACTGATAATTAATGAAAAAGCACATATGTTCAGGCTTCAATATCAAGGTAATTTTATCAGAGTTGCATATTGCGGAAATACAAGTACTTTTGAAATTTATACACCAAGGGAATGGGAATTATCAGCTTTTATGCCTGAACCACGAAAGTTAATTGTAAAAAATATACTTGAAAGCCCTATGCCTGGTCTTATTGTGGATATTAAAGTTAAAAAAGGGGATATAATCCATCATGGTCAGGAACTTGTTATTGTTGAATCAATGAAAATGGAAAGTGGAGTACCATCACCACGTGACGGAAAGATTGCCGAGATACTGGTTAAAAACGGTCAGGCAGTGGAAGCAGGAGATATTCTTATAAAATTTGTAAATCAATCATAAACAGCCGAACAATTATAAAAAATATTATATCATAACAGGTGCAAAAAATGAATCAGGATATTGAAAATTCCTTACGCAAATTCATGCAAGGGTCAAAACTTTTAACAGTTTTAACCGGTGCTGGAATTTCTGCTGAAAGCGGTATCCCGACATTTCGCGGAAAGGAAGGATTCTGGACAATTGGCTCCAGAGAATATCATCCACAGGAGATGGCAACATACAGAATGTTCATGCAAAAACCTTATGAAGTCTGGAAATGGTATTTATACAGAATGGACATCTGTAGCAAAGCCGAACCTAACCCCGGGCATCTTGCACTTGTTGAAATGGAAAAACTTTTTAAAAATCGTTTTAAATTAATAACTCAAAATGTGGATGGCCTGCACCTTAGAGCAGGAAACTCTTTAAAAAATACCTATCAAATACATGGAAACATTTTTTATATGCGCTGCACAGCTGAATGCTGTTCCAGAATTTATCCTCTTCCTGTTGATTTGCCTGGAAAGAAAAAAGAAGAAGACCTTACAGAAAAAGAAAAATGCCTGCTCAAATGTCCTGACTGTGGAAAATTCAGCCGGCCGCATGTATTATGGTTTGATGAAGCATATGATGAGAAATACTATAAATTTCAAAGTTCTATGAATACAGCAGAAAATACAGGGCTGCTGTTAATTGTCGGAACATCCGGGGCTACCAACCTGCCAAACCAGATTGCAAGAGAGGTTAAAAATAATGGCGGCACAATTATTGATATTAATGTAGAACAAAACAGCTTTACTGATCTTGCATTATCATCAGATAACGGATATTTTATAAATCAACCTGCTGGTACAGCCCTGCAATCAATACTGAAAATTTTGAGTTCATGAGTCTGATTATTTAGTGTCTGAATGAAAACTATCGTCCCGCATAACCGGCTGGCAATGGAACGTAGCAGAATTGGCAGTCCGAGTTGATACGGTTGTTCGCTTAAAGTTTCTTCTGTAATTCATTTTTTGTGATATCACAGTCCCATAATATTTTGGCAAGAAGCCCTCGACCTATGCTTTCTCCTCGGTGTAGCGGAACAACTGCGCAACGACCATCTTGATGTTGCAGAAAATTATGCCTGCCTTTTATTCGTATGACTTTGAATCCAAATTTTTTCAAAGCACGAATCAAACGGCTACCGGTCATTGATGGAAATGTTGTCATGCGTTGACCACCACTTTTTGTACGCCAATAAATTCATGGGATATCGGCTTCTCCACCTCAAGACAAAGTTCAATAGCTTCCTTAATCCTCTTCATTAATGTATCAAGAGATTTTGCCTGTGTATGGCAACCACGCAGTATGGGCACAGACGCAATGAAATATCCATCCTCATCTCTTTCAATTATTACGCTAAATTCTTTCATTTTTTTGTCCTCCAATTTTTAATGCTTTTTACGATGAGGCTTGGTTTGATCAAAGCGAACGCCTTCATCAATCACACGATATAGGAGCGGTGTTCAACTATTTTTTCGATCGCATACTCCACTTCGGAATAAAACGCTGACCCCGATGAATGGCTTTTCTCTGAATAATAAAGTGCTGCTTCTTTGAACTCAACAAGTGCCTTTGGGTGGAATGAATATGTCATTTGTCGTCAAGCAGCTTGCGAACACTTTCCATGGCGTCAATGCCAGGAATTGGTTTCACTTGACCGCTTCTCACTTCGTCACGACGTCTCTTTGCTTCGGTAAGCCAAATATCTCGAACCAATTCCTGATCGAGGCTCTCAACAAGTTTTTCAGCCAACAGAGCTCTTGCTTCGCCAGACATAGACATGGCTTTGGTTGCCAGTTCGTTCACAGATATGGTCATCGTTATATCACCTCCCGATAAAAATTGGTTTTATTTTACACCAGTTAAGACATGTTATAAGTTTTTATGTTTATTTTTGCAGATGTATACCATACTTTTGTGGATTAACCCGTTTCATATTATCTATTTAAGCTCCATAAAGACTTCTTCTGCTGCCTGAACAGTCTTTTCAATATGCTCAGTAGTGTGCGCAGATGAAATAAAAATAGCCTCAAACTGTGAAGGCGCAAGATATATACCTTTTTCGAGCATTCCCTTATAATAAGCTGAAAACATATCAAGATCACATTTTTTTGCATCATCAAAATTATTTATATTACCATTATTAAAGAATATTCCCAGCATCCCCCCTGCCCTACTCACTACAACATCTATTCCTGCTTTTTCAGCTGCTTTTTTTAATCCTGATGATAAAAGTTCAGCTTTTTTATTCAAATCATCATAAAACCCTGTCTTTTTCAATTCACCAAGGGTGGCAATACCTCCGGCCATGGCAAGTGGATTTCCTGAAAGAGTTCCTGCCTGATAAATAGGACCTTGTGGAGCTATCTGCTCCATTATTTTACGTTTTCCACCGTATGCTCCAACAGGAAGACCGCCTCCAATAATCTTACCAAGACATGTAATATCCGGTTTAATTTTATATAAAGACTGAGCACCACCATAAGCAACTCTGAAGCCAGTCATTACTTCATCAAACACAAGGAGGCTGTTATTCTCTTTTGTTAAAACCCTTAAAGTTTCCAAAAAATCTTTTACCGGCAGCACCAGTCCCATGTTTCCGGCAACTGGTTCAACAATTATACATGCGACTTTTTCTCCATGTTCGCTCATTACATTTTTTATGCTGTCTATATCATTAAATGGAACAGAAAGAGTATTTGCTGCAACTGATTCTGGCACACCAGGACTGCCGGGGATACTTAGTGTTGCAACACCTGAGCCAGCTTCAATTAAAAAAGTATCAGCATGACCATGATAGCAACCATCAAATTTAACAACCAGATCTCTGCCTGTAACACCTCTTGCAAGACGTGCAGCACTCATTACAGCCTCAGTGCCGGAATTCACCATTCGAATCATTTCAATAGAAGGAACAGCATTAATTATAGCTTCTGCCAACTCAACCTCCAGACTTACAGGTGCACCAAAACTGATACCTCGATTCAAAACAGATGCAAGAGCTTTAATAACAGCAAAATGCCTGTGACCAAGTATCATAGGTCCCCAAGAGCCTACATAATCTATAAATGAATTACCATCAGCATCATAGATCGTACATCCGTCTGCAGATTCTATAAAAAGAGGATCTGCCCCAACTGATTTACAAGCACGCACAGGGCTGTTTACCCCTCCTGGAATATTTTTTAATGCCTGTTTAAATAAATAATCAGATTTATCACGTTTCATTTTCCCCCCTAACCTTGCCTTTTATTCAAAGAAAATACAAAATTAAATTTAAAAAAGACTATCACAATCAAAAACTATTGAACAGATTAAAAATATACTTGTAATGTATAAAAAAAATGTGGGGTATAAGCTGCAGAGATACAGCAGTGATAGTTCGTTCTGCGATGAAGAGTTCGATTTAAAGGGTAGTATATGAAAACCATATAATTTTTTGATAGAAACAGCTGTCCTTCACTTCAGTCTTCATTTTTTTGCATAGATACTTGAACAGTTACTTAATTTTTTTGAAAAGTTATTCTCGGATCAATCAGGATATAAGCAAAATCTGATAAAATATTTCCTAAAAGACCAAGCACGGACGTTATCGAAAGAATACCCATAAAAACTGGATAGTCTCGTCCGACAATAGCTTCCAGGCTCAAGCGCCCCATTCCGGGGATTTCAAACACCTGTTCGATGATTACAGATCCGGCAAACATTACAGTAAGAATCGAGCCAAAGCCTGTGGCAACAGGAATAAGGGAATTTCTTAAGGCATGTCCCCATATTGCCCTGCTGAAAGTCCCTCCTTTTGCCATGACTGTCCTGATATAATCCTTGCCGATTTCCTCTATCAGAGAATTTTTCATAAGCAATGTCAATACTGCAAAATTACCGGCCATATAACATGTTATCGGCAAAAACATATGAGTAAAAACATCTTTTACCTTATCAAAAAAAGTAAAGTCAGAAAAATTTTCAGAATAAAAACCTGAAACCGGAAAAATATCCGGCATCGAATCTGTAGTGCCGCAAAGCAACATTTTCAAAATCATTCCAAGTGCAAAAGGGGGAATTGCATATCCTGCAAAAACAATGAGGCTCGACGTTATGTCAAATAGCTTATTATGCTGAAGCGCTTTTATTATTCCAAGCGGAATACAAACAAGATAGGAAAGAAAAAAACCTGTAAGTCCAAAAATCAGCGAAACTTTAAAACGTTCCTTTATAAGCTGCCATGCAGTTTTGTT
>JAUVKE010000355.1 GCA_030592105.1 Desulfobacteraceae bacterium | reverse complement strand
GTAAAGCCTGTTGCTCCTCCGGAGTTTAATGTCCAGGTGATATCACCAATATATCCGCCGTTTGCCTGAAATGTCTCTTCCATTATGGGGCTGTCCCAGGTGATATCAGAAGAACCGCCGCCGCTTGTTCTTGCCACGGTCAGATTTGAAGTAACTTCAATTAAAAAAGATTCCTGGGAAGCATTTGAAGGATTATCCGAATCTGTAGCCTTAACCTCAATGGAGTATGTTCCAGGGCACTGGGAAAGGGATCCTGTTAAAGCCCCTGTATATTGATGTATGGAAAAATCTGTAAAACCGCCATTATTTATTAATTCCCATTCAACAGGATGGATGCACCCAGCAGAAGCTGAAAAGGTAACCATGGAATAATCTTCATTTACATTGCCGGATGGAAGAGGGCTGGCTGTGGAAATATCACATGAGGGATTTACACATTCAGGATGGCTTGCGCAGTCGGAATCAAAGCAGTCCGTCGATCCATCATTATCATTATCCACCCCATCATCACAGTTGCCGCACCTTATACTCTCAACATCAGCACAACTCCCCTCTGTGCAGTGATTGGCATTAAGATAGGAAAAGGAGACAGATCGTCCCATATCATCATAAACCGCATCAATGATTTTATCGGGTACTTCAAGCTGGGCATAAGGGGTTGCCCCGTTTTTACCGTCAAAAAAACCATTTGCACCATCTTTATCTTTACCCCCGCCGCTTATAATAACATAGGCCTGGTTAGAAGAATTCCCCGAAGAATCGATTGTGTGAAGTTTGGCTGGGGCATAGGGATTGGAAGTGTAAAATAATATAATACTTGCGAGGGTAGTGCAAAAATTGGAGGAGGTTGTTTTTATTAAATCTTCATAAACACCATATTTTACAAGATTATGCCAGACATCTTCCCCTGAAGCTATCCCCAAAGTCCGGTGGGGAATGGTTCCGACATAGGATGTGCATGTATCATCCGTAAAATCGGATAGTGTTCCGTTATCCACCCTGTTCTCCTGGCCGTCATTGTCCGTATCAGGGCAGGGACATCTTCCATTGGCCGAGATATAACCCTGGATGGAATAATCGACCATTTCGAGTATGGCCCTTGTATCTCTTGTTTTATTCGATTGAATCAAAAAGGGGAGGGTTGTGGCAATGATTGAAATAATAATACCTATAATGACCATAACCACGGTGATCTCAATTAAGGTGAAGCCGTTTTTTTTGGGACTTATCATCTAAGAAAAAACCTTTTTTATGACTCGTCAGGCTGTCGGGAAAAAATTATATAGATATTCAGATAATAAATTTCATATGGCCAGATGTTAGTACTGAGCTATGGTGAAATTTAAAAAGCTCTGGCTGTTTGAGCGCAGCGAGTTTAAGAGGTTTTAAATTTTATTATAGCTCAGTCCATTGCTGAAATTATTTATGTGACGATCTATAGTTTTTGTTCGGACACCATGGGTTTTCATTAGCATTTGAGAGGTGGTGAAGTCAATTTTTTTGGAAATTTTTATTTGGGGAGATGATAAAAGCAGTTTTGCAAAAAAAGACCTGTTCGGCGGGTCAGGCCGAACAGGTCCGTGGTGATCTGTTTTTAACAGTATATGTCGATCTTTTTATGAAGGTTCTGTTTTATTCTTCTGAGCATCTGTTAGTGCTATATAAAAAGTACCCACAGCAAGCTCTGCGCAATGAATATCTTCAGGCGGCAGTGTTTCCAAAAAAGTTACCACATCTTCAGGTGTAATATTCCAGGCATTTTCAAGACTTTTACCTTCTGACATTGCTCCAATAGTATTGGCACAGGCATTGGTATTTATGCAGCCAATAGTATTAAAGGCGAGGGAGTCGATAATATTATTTTTTATAGATAAAAATATTTCAACTGTATCACCGCATTCCCCTATTTTTTTTCCATATCCATCCGGATTCTCGATGGTTTCACGTCTTTCTGCATTAAAGGCCATTTCCAGATAATTTAAAGAATGATCCTGCCAGAAGTTAATTCTTTTTTTCTTTTCGTCACGTCCCATGTACTACACCTTTATTCAATTTTGTCTTGTTGGTCAATAAAACTGTCGGACTTTAAATATAATCAGAGTCTGACAAATTAAATTTGTCATATAGACCTTAATTTAATAATCATGGGTTCCCACCTTGACCGGTAGTTTATAAATCTCTTCAATTTTCGATTTAATACCCTTTAGATTCATGGGGCAATTCATGATACCGTGAGCTTTTTTTATGCAGGTTGCAAAATAAATTTCATCAACACCTGTTTCAAGCTTGTCAAGAACAAGCATTTGTAGCTGAAGTTTGGGGAGAACAAGTCCTGGGCAGTCGCCGCAGCTTGCCTTAAAGACAATTTTCACATCATCTTCATTTTCAAAAGCAAAAGTCTTTTCATTGACAGCTTTATAGCATTTAGCGCATCCTACACAACTTGTGTCCTGAATTTTTTCGCAATAGATGATTCCTATGTTTTTTGCCATTTTTACCCCTTTAATTTATTTTACACAAAAAAATACAAGCTTAAACAATCGTAACATTTTAATATGGTGTTTGAACAAAAATTATAAATGTTCAAATATAATCCGATTTTAAAATTCAGCACAAGGCCAGAGGGAGAAAAACGTATTATAATACTCCGTTGACCGATAACGCAGTAAAATATTTATGTGACAATCTATATATTTTTTACATTTGAGCAGAGTACAGGCTTTGAGATAATAATTTTGGAAATGATATAGGAGGGAAGGCGTACTTGTCCTACGTCGACGGCCTATGGCGCAGTTAAAATAACTTTCTGAAAGCCTATTGATCTTTTGATAGCACTTTAAAGTTATATAATCAATAAATAACTTCGCAATAAATCCGGAAAAATTTTGTACGAACCTGCCTGTAGATGATTACTAAGGGACATTAGTTCTTTAGGGATAATGCAAAACGGAGAGATTGCTTACTGAGGGGTTACAAAAAATCGTAGGCTGGAACAATTTAACAAAATTGTAAATTTTAAATATAAATATTCATCAATACCTTCGCCACTAAGCAGCCTTTTTCTTCCCATGAATCCGTCCTATCACGGGAATTTTCTCAAATAGCTGCACAATATTAATCGGTTTTG
>JAUVKE010000480.1 GCA_030592105.1 Desulfobacteraceae bacterium | reverse complement strand
CTGTCAATCTTTTTTACTGAATCACTCCAGCGTATCACAGGAGATAAAATTTTAACATCTGATCCTGTGGATGACCTTACCATATATGGCAAAGCCTGGACATACGGGCAGTTAAAACTTCTGTGCACGTCTCCGCTGTTTTTACGATGATCAATCTCGCATGGAAGAAATATTTGTTCAGCCCCGTTTAACATAAGATTATCCAGATGACCATAGATCGTTTTAACAGGAAAACATGTTTCAGACTGAACATTTGGAAGTCCTTTTTGTACCAGTCTTTTATTGGTAGGTTCTGACAGAATTACATTATGCCCGAGCCCTTTAAAAAAAGCCTGCCAAAAAGGAAAATAATCGAAAAAACTGAATCCCCTTGAAATCCCTATGGAACAGGCATCATGATCTGTGGAGATAATCTGATCAAAGTTTTGAAGAATACGGGTCTCTCTCTCCTTAAAAAGGTCAGGTATAAAACCATAATCCTCTCCTTTATCAACTTTTTCATATCGACCGCAAAGGCTCCCAAAATAGGAAGAAAGCTTTCCATTTATGTAAACCTGATGAATTATACATAGATTAGGACATTTTCCGCATTTAAAGGTCTTTAATTCATAAGGACGGTCTTTTAAGCGAAATCCCGCAAACCTGCTATGCTCAACAGGAGAATCCATGGCTGCCAGCGCAGCTCCTATAGCACCTGTAACATTATGATGCTCAGGAATAATCACCGGTTTTTTTAAAATATTTTCAAAGGCAGCAGCAACACTCTGGTTTGCAGCTACACCACCCTGAAAAAAAATATGGTCGCCAATCTTTTTATTACCGGCTACTTTTTCTAAATAATTTGATACAATAGCATAGGAAAGCCCGGCAGTCAGGTCACCCAGCTTTTTTCCATTTTGTTGATGATGAATAAGATCAGATTCCATAAAAACTGTACACCGGACACCAAGATTAACAGGTGAAGCAGAAGAAAAAGCAAGCTTACTAAAATTCTTTTTAATCTGTACATTCAGCCGCTCCCCCTGCTCCTCAAGAAAAGAGCCTGTTCCTGCTGCACAGACATTATTCATTTCAAAATCTATTACGCGCCCGTTCCGACATTTAATATATTTTGAATCCTGCCCGCCAATCTCTATAATCGTATCAACCTCCGGATCAATATGTACGGCAGCCCTGGCCTGAGCGGATATTTCGTTAATTACAGTATCTGCACCTGCAAAATCTCCTATAAAATAACGACCGCTTCCTGTTATTCCAACACCAGAAATTTTTACATTATCCCCTATCCTGTCGCCCATATATTCCAGACCTGCCTGAATCGCATTAACAGGTTCGCCCTGAGTCTGCCTGTAAATTTTTGCAACAAGCTGTCCCAGTTTATCAATAAGAACAATATTAGTGCTTACAGCTCCAACATCAATTCCCATAAAGAGTTCAGCAAAATCACCAGGTTTGATTCCAAAATATTGATCTTCTGTGTTTTTATAATATGATTTTGGTTTTAAGGGCTTAAGATGAGCTTCAGGAGGAGTGAAACGCGCAGCAGCAAGAGCATCTTCTATACTGCTGACAAGTGAAGATTTCTGTATTGTTGAGCCTGATGCTGTGTCACGAGCTATAATTGCAGAACCAAAAGCACCCATGACAAGGAAATGTTCAGGGATAATCAAACTGCCGGCATCATATCCGAGAAGATCTTCAAACGCCTTTACAACCGCTTGATTGGCAGCTACTCCACCCTGAAACATGACCGGACTTTTAAATGATTTTCCCTTACATAGATTACCTATAAAATTTCTAACAAGAGCATAGCACAACCCTGCAAGTATATCCGATTTCGGCGTCCCTTCCTGCAAAAGATGAACCATATCACTTTTAGCAAAAACACTGCACCTCCCTGAAATACCGGCAGGATGTTTTGAGCAGAGAGCAAGAGCAGAAAGCTCTTCAATAGTTATTCCTGAACGGATGGCCTGCAAATCAAGAAAAGAACCTGTGCCTGCTGCACAAACCTCATTTAAAACATGATCTATAATCAGAGACTCGCCAGTTTCAGTATTCTGTTCAATAAATATCAGCTTTGAATCCTGCCCTCCGATT
>JAUVKE010000440.1 GCA_030592105.1 Desulfobacteraceae bacterium | reverse complement strand
TGTATTTCATGATGGTTATTATGATTTAATTGATAATTTAAAAATGATGGATTTAGCTTTTTACGAATTCATCAATACAAGAGTCAAGTAGATTTGTTTCAAAACTTTGATCATTTGAAAATGATTGCCATTAATTGGTCAGTTTGATAGCCTATAACTAACATTGTATTTTATTAGACAGGACGAACCAGGCGTCGCTTAAGCTATGCCGAGGCACGCAGGATATACTGGATATTTTTTTATTTCACAGTTTCCGGATGAAACTGTGAAAGCTAATCTCTCCTTGCAGGCGGGAAAAGCCTCTCTATTTTTAATATAAAACCGCATTGACTTAATGTGCAAACATTCGGTCTCATGATGCAGTTTAAAGGCTTTTCTAAACCTATAAATCTTATAAATCCTGTCAAAAAAAAAGGAATAAGTAAAAATGAAACACAAAGTCTTAATTATGCGGTGTGATGAATACGATCCAAGCAGGATAGCAAGTATTGTAAAAGAAGGGATGGAAGAGCTTAATGTGAAACCATCGGGAAGGATTCTTTTAAAGCCGAATGTGGTTATTGCACACCCCGAAGTATTTCCCCATGCTTTTACGCGCAAGGAGTTCCTGGATGGAGTGATTTCAGCCACAAAGGACAAGGGTGAGAATGTTGACGAGATAGCAGTAGGAGAGCGCTCCGGCATCACATTGCCGACTCGATGGAGTTTTAAAAATGCCGGTTACCCGGAAGTTATTAAAAGACATAAAATTAAGGCCTATTATTTTGATGAGGACAGGCAGGTTCCGGTAAAGATAAAAGGCAAGGGGGTACTCAGGAACACTTTATTCGTTCCAAAGCCGATAGCCCAAGCAGATTTTCTTATTAACCTGCCGAAATTCAAAGCACATCCCTGGTGCCGGTTAACCTTAAGCCTGAAAAACTTCATAGGAATTCAGGATGATCGCCACCGGCTGGTGGATCATAATCTTTTCCTTGAACATAAGATTGCAGACCTGCAGGAGGTTATTCAACCTAAATTTATAGTCATAGATGCCATTACAGCAGGTCAGAAAATGATGCTGACGCCCACACCGTTTCACATGGGCGCTATTGTAATGGGAACAAACTCATGCGCTGTGGATACGGTGGGATGCCATATGGTCAATGTTGATCCAAACGACCTGATCCATCTTCGATATTCCGCCCAAAGAGGTTTTGGACCTATGGATATTGAAGAAATAGATGTTGGTGGAGATTTTCCTCTTGAAGAAGTCCGGGGAAAAAATAAGAATTTTGAATTTTGCCTTGAACGAATAGACGATTATTTTGGAAAAGACAGTAATCTTTCATGTACCGTAGGTAAATTTCCTGAAAAGCATTCAAGCGATTACTGCTGGGGAGGATGCCCGGGCGCACTTCAGGAAGCAATGCACATATACAGAGGTTTTTATCCGAATGTGGAAAAAGAAATGCAAAAAGTACGATACGTGGTAGGCATGGTCAAAGAGCCACTTGAACTTGAAGAAGGTGAAAAGGTTATTTTTGCAGGAAGCTGTACAAGCTGGAAAGGAAAAATCAACGGAAAAGATGTGAGGATAAAAAGCAGCTATAAAAATTACCGTGATGTGGATGAGAAAAAAACAAAATCGAACGACATGCTTTTAAAAACAGTTAAAAGCTTTTGGCAAACATTGACAAACAGATCGTCCGATTATCTCCATGTAAAGGGGTGCACACTTTCCGTTGCCGAGCATGTAAACTATTTATCCGCATTGGGAAAAATAAAAAATCCAAATTTTGATCCCAGGATGCTTATACCTGTTAATATCGCATACTGGCAGATGAGGATTATGCGATTTTTAAATCGTTTTTTCGGTTAATGCTTTTTCTATTTCGTGTTTTCGTGATTGAATTAAAATTTATGGATCATCTCCGAAAGACTTGGTAGGATCATAAGGATCCAAAGCACTCGACCCCTTGGACCCTGGAATCCTTTCAATCAAATTATAAAATATGCAAACCGGTCTAAAAATATACACCAGCAATCGCCTTGAAATCCTGGCTGAACAACTGGCGCAGATAGTGAGAGAACCGTTACCTTCTCCTTTTACGCAGGAAACAATAGTTGTTCAAAGCCTTGGGATGGAACGCTGGATATCAATGGAGCTTGCAAGTCATAATGGGATCAGTGCAAACTGCTGTTTTCCTTTTCCCAATAAATTTTTACAGGATATCTTTAAAAAAATAATACCCGACTTGCCGGATTATTCTCCCTTTGAATCAGCGGTAATGACTTTTAAAATCATGAAAATCCTACCTACATGTCTGCACATACCGGGATTTGAGAGCATTAAGTCATACCTGAAGGATGATATAAACAAGCTTAAACTGTTTCAGCTTTCGGAAAAGATTGCCGATACATTTGAACAGTAT
>JAUVKE010000540.1 GCA_030592105.1 Desulfobacteraceae bacterium | reverse complement strand
TGGAGCAACAAGTACAGCAAGAGGAAAAAGTATCAGCAGAGCTGGAGGTAAAAAAGGATGAATTTGCTACTGATGATACATTGGGAATAATAACCAATATTCAATTATTTTCTTTAAATGATGGCCCGGGGATAAGAACAACGGTTTTTTTTAAAGGATGTATTATGAACTGCCGGTGGTGTCATAATCCTGAGGGCGTAAAAAAATATCCTGAAGTATTTCCAAACAGCAAAAAATGTACTGGGTGTGGTAAATGTGTGGAGGCTTGCCCGGCAGGGGCGATCAGTTTTCCCCATGAGAAATTTCCACATATTAATAAAGACCTTTGTATTGTATGTGAAAGTTGTGTTGAAGTTTGTGAATCTGAAAGTATGAATTTGTGGGGTGTTTTCGTCAGGGCAGGAGATGTATTGGATACTGTGGAAAAAGATAAACTGTTTTATGATCAGTCAGGGGGAGGGTTAACAATATCAGGTGGCGAACCTACTGCGAGATTTGAATTTTCATTAGCTTTGCTAAAAGGGGCAAAATCCCGAGGGATTAATACTGCTTTAGATACCTGTGGATATCTTCCATGGGAAAAACTGAACACTCTGCTTGAATATACAGATATAATTTTATATGATTTAAAACATATTGATTCTGATGTTCATAGAGATTTTACAGGAAGAGATAATACTATTATCCTTGAAAATGCAAAACTCATTGCAGAAAAAAATATCCCGATGCGAATCAGGATACCTGTAATCCCTGGACGGACTGATACTGTAGAGGCATTGACCAAAACAGCTGAATTTGTAGCAGAACTGGATAAAAAAGGGACTGTTCTCGGAGTAGATTTATTACCGTATCATCCTTATGCCGGAGCAAAATACAGGCTTTTCGGTCTTGATTATCCTTTTCCTGAGGAGAATAGATTTACAAATGATGATATTATACAATTTATTGAACTGTTTACGGAAAATGGTATAGATGTAACCGTAGGTGGATAATTCTATAGTGCATTCATTTCTAACTTTAAGGAGGTTAGCTATGATCTGTGATAATTGTGGGCATGAAGGTGTTCTCGCAGATTTCAGGTATATTTGTCCAAATTCCTGATGCGGTCCTATAGATGTGAGGGAATGCCCTCACTGCGGCACCCAGGTGAGGTGTCACCGAATGGAAGAACAGGAAAAAGAGATTCCCATAGCGTTAAAAGAAGTTTATAAACTTTATCAGGAGGGTGATTTCAGGGAGGCAAAGAATCTTGCAAACAGAATTGCTTCTAAGAACAGACAGGTTGGTTTGCCTGGAGTTGATGAGGAAATAAGAGTTTTATTTAAAAAGATTAAAGCAAAACGTTCACAAACAAAAAACCTTCTTTATGCTTAAAAATATAAATTCAAAAACATATGTTCCAGATCAGCCATGTCGCTTGGAAGAACAGGAAAAAGAGATTCCCATAGCGTTAAAAGAAGTTTATAAACTTTATCAGGAGGGTGATTTCAGGGAGGCAAAGAATCTTGCAAACAGAATTGCTTCTAAGAACAGAC
>JAUVKE010000393.1 GCA_030592105.1 Desulfobacteraceae bacterium | reverse complement strand
TTTATAAATTCTGTAAATTCTGATTCAGACAATAAAGAAAGAGCACAACAAAGCAGCAAAACAAGAATTTACTAAACAAATCCCGACACCCTTTAAATGTAATTTACACTTTAGTTTCAGAATTTTTACCTCCACAGGAATCCAGTTTTAATATAATCAAATATATTTTTAGAAAAGTGCAAACTACTTTTAATAGTTTATGAAAGATGCTCCCAATCTAATCCAAGCTCCAATTCTGACAATTTATAAATTCTGATTCAGACACCGCCTCATTTCCTAAAAAATAATATTTACTACACAAAGTGTGCAACAGATCACATAATTTTTTTGGCTATTTTTTTTAAAAATAATCACAGGAAGCAGATTGCTTTTTTTATATTATGTATAAACAGATAGTTATAAATTTTATGCTGCAAATTTTGTTTTTTGGCGCGGCCATTGCGATACACTATGCTCAATTGTAACCGCTCCGCAAAAAACAAAACAATAAATTATTAATAAAAAAATGGAGCATTAATTTAAAAGGGAAAAAAATGGAAGCAATTTTAAAAAACTGGTCAAAAAAATTTAAAACAGTCGGAAAACTATTCTTATTACCTGCTTGTGCTCTATTCTTAATGGCAGGTCAGGCATCTGCTACTCAAACAACGATTTATGATTATAGTATTTGCGGCAGCCCGATTGATGGATATATTCAAATGGGAGAATATGGTATTTTATTTAAGGACAGATATGAATGGATCCGGATAGGCTATGACAGTACTGACTGGGGATCAATCAACTCAGCCACATTCTCTGTTAAAATGAGTGATGATTTTGATCTTTTTGGCGATTGGAAAACAGAATGGCAAGGGAATTTTCCGTTTTATTATCCAGTTCCTGTTTTCACAGACGGATATAAAGAATATGCACAAATAACCGGATTCCAGGCCGATGGCTGCTGGGTTGGCGCCATGCTCGATTTGAATTATGGTTTTGACAATAATTCCAGCAGCATAGTTGAAGTAGACGGTAAGGTATGTGTAAAAAACTGGTACTGGAATATAGATGTAAGTGATTATATGCTCCTTGGCGGTGACCATACACTCGATGCCCTTCTTAAAGCTGTAGGTGGTGATTTTGAGTATCACAACGCAAAACTGGTTGTGGATTATGATAGCCCTTCTTCTGGCCCTGCTCCTGTACCTGAGCCGGCCACCCTGTTTCTGCTTGGAACCGGTCTGATTGGTGTTGCGGCTTTCGTAAAAAAATTAAAAAAATAAAACCCTTCTTATTTTTATATAGCGCAAACTTAACGCAGATGGCGTGACTGGAGTTTAAAATCAGTTGCGCCATCTGCGTTTTTGTGTGAAATTTCAATTTTGAAACTTCGCAGGCTTATCCGTGAATCGGCAGGCCCATTGCTTTCCATGCGGTTTCCTGAAATATTTCCGAAAGAGTGGGATGCGCATGGATAGTGTTGGCAAGCTCTTTTACGGTGCATCCTTTTTGTATGGCCAGCACCCCCTCTGCGATTAAATCTGTGGCATGGGGCCCGATGAGATGTACGCCGAGAATTTTTCCCTTTACCCGGTCCGAGACTATTTTGGCCTGGCCGGAAAATTCCTGAATCACATGGGCTTTCCCGATATGCCTGAAAAGAACAGTATCGCTTTGAACCGCTGGATATTTTTCTTTTGCACTTTTTTCTGTATGCCCCACACCCGCAATTTCCGGAATTGTGAATACAGCATTGGGAATAAGCGAATATTTCATAATCCGATTTTGGCCCATGATGTTTTCCGCGGCGGTCACCCCCTCAAAGGATGCGCAATGGGCCAGCATGATTTTGGAAGGTCCCAGAACATCTCCGATTGCAAAAACATTTGAAACAGTAGTTGCCATTTTTTCATCCACCAGAATTGATCCCTGCTGATCTGTTGAGATACCGATTTGTTTAATCCCCATCCCTTTGCTGTTGGGAGTTCGTCCAATGCATACCAGCATGGCGTCTGCTGTGATGATTTTTTGCGGCAGGGTTTTATGCATACTATTTTTATCTTCTGTTTTTGTCAGGGGCTGCTCCAGATGCATCCGAAGTTTATTTTTTGCGGACTCTAGTTTGGTAATAGTGCTTTTTGTAAAAATTTCAATTTTTTGTTTTTTCATTTCCCGCTGCAAATTGGCGGTTGAGTCCCCATCAATCCAGGGTAAAGGAATCAGGCTGGGACCTGCCTCAATGAGTTTGACCTTTGACCCAAGGGCGGATAGAATGCAGGCAAACTCACATCCGATCACGCCGCCTCCAACGATTACCATCGATTCTGGAATGGCTTTTATGTCAAGAATATGATCGCTGGATAAAATCTGTTTTCCGTCAAAGCCGATGAAGGGAAGCTCCATTGGTTTTGCACCGGTTGCAATAATTAGTGAATCCCAGAAAATGATTTCCGGGTCCCTGTCTGGGGATTGGACTTTGACCTGTCCCATGGCTTTTATGCTGCCGAACCCGTGGAGAACCCGGATTTTGTTTTTTTTTAAAAGCGCTTCGATTCCTCTGGACTGATTTTCAATAATTTTTTGTTTCCGGGCCATAAGCATTTTTAGATCCGGCTTAAGTTTTCCGGAAAGGCTAAGGCCAAAATTTTCGGGGTGTTTTAATTTCAGCAGTATCTCTGCGGTTGTTTTCATAATTTTGGAAGGAATACACCCCCGATTCAGGCATGTGCCCCCCAGCTTGTCCCCTTCAACCAGGGTTACATCTGCCCCCATACTCGCAGCCCGGATAGCGGCAACATAT
>JAUVKE010000386.1 GCA_030592105.1 Desulfobacteraceae bacterium | reverse complement strand
TCCTGATAAAATTTCCCTTCTTCCGTATCATAAATTTGCGGGGCCTAAATACGAATCCCTTGGAAGGGTTTATTCCTATAAAGATGTTGAACCTCTTGAAGATGCGAGGATCAAAGAATTGCAAAAAATTCTGGAAATCTCTTCTGGTATCAAAGTTGACATAGGAAAGTAAAGATGATTGTCAACAAAGCTTTTTTTTACTGGATATATGTAATCCCACGCAACTGGAAGTTTCCCATAGCATACAAAGGCGAACTTCTTTCCCCTGAAGAATATAAGAAGCACTGGGGAAAATGGGTGATCCTTGATAAAAGAGAAACTCTTGATTTACTGGCTAAACAATTAGATTCATATGTTGAAGATAGAAGCATCCAGGGAATAAAATACTCAAGATCCCCTGAAGAAATCTTTGGAATAAATGAATCTGTCATGTGCGTATTTTGTGATGATCGGGAAAGGGAAGATGTTTGGGAAATACTTAAACAGGCTGGTGTAAAAATAAAAGCATGGGTATATGATAGAGAGGTATTTGATATGTGGGGCCCTGGCGGAGCATTAATTGAAAAATGGCTCAAAGCTCATAATATTACAGGGAAGGAAGCTGATGAGATCATGGAGAAGACAAAACAGAATTTTGAAAAATGGCTTTTAAATATAGGTAAAGAAGGACAGAATCCATGGTCGTTTGAGATGATGTAAGGGAAGTGGGAAAAAATAATGAATATATCAGAATTCGATTTTAAAGATTACAAGCCTGTCTCTATTATTTCTCAAATAAGGGGTTCGCTGCTTCAACAGATAAGAAACGGAGAAGATATTCTGCCTGATATTCAGGGAAGAGAAGAAGCAAGGAAAGATGTAGCAAGAGCACTTCTTTCCGGATATAATATTTATCTTGTATCCGAAGAAGGAACAGGAAAAACACGGCTGGCAAAATCATTGACCAGTCTTCTTCAACCAATTCCAAAAATAAAGGGCTGTCCTTATAATGATGACCCAATGTGGCCAAAGCATTTATTATGCGCCAGGTGCAGAAAAAGCAAAAATCCGGCTGAAGAATACGGGATTGAGATAATTCCTGGTTCAGAACGGTTCTCACGCATTCAGGGAACTGATTATACTGATGAAGCAAAACTGCTGGGATTAAAAGATATACATGCAATTGCTCAGGGAAAAAGCCCCACAGATATAGAATCATTTGCAACTACCGGGGTTTTCAGAGCTAACAGAGGAATATTATTCATTGATGAACTCCCTGCAGTACGAACCAAGGTTCAGGTGCTGCTCCACCCAATAGCAGAAGAAAAAAAAGCTATTCTGGAAGAATACCATATTGAGTACCCTTTGGATATTATACTCGTGGCAACTGGAAACCCGCAGGGATTTTCTCATGTAAATGAAGTCCCAAGGCCGCTTCTCGACAGACTTGAGTTAATTTATATGCCCCTTCCATCCAAAGAGATTGAACTTGAAATCGCCTTAAAAGAAAAATTTAAACCTGGTGAAGATAATTATTCAGTAAAAAAAGAAGAAGAGCTTTCTTTTTTTACGGGTTATAATGAAGATATTCGACGGGTTGCAGTTCTTCCGTGGTGGATTATGCTTCTGCTGAACCAGGCAATTTCCTGCAGCAGAGAATGTGATGTTCTTGATAAAAAACCGAGTGTAAGAGCTGCCTGTCGTATTTTTGATCATACTTATGCAAGCGTGGAACTTGAAAATAAAAAAGTTGCATCATTAAAGGAGAGTCTGGATGGAATAAAACTCGGCCTTAGAGGAAGAATTGATCTTAAGCCTGATCTGATAGATTTTGATAACCCTTCTGAAAGTTTCAGCCGTGCAGAGGAATTTGCTCAGGATATTTTATCTGTGGCATGTGCCAGCCTTGCAGATACTTTCCTTGATGGCTGCAATTATAAAAAACTCAGTATGGAATTAAAAAAACTGACATCAGACTCAATCAGTAAATTAACATATCAATTGGAACACCTGCCAGAATTAAAAAATGTTGCAATCCGGTTAAAATCTGTTGGAGCAAATAGAGTTAACATAGCCTTACTAAGTAAAACAGAAAAAGACCTCTTTTTAAATCCCGATATCCAGGATATGGAAATGCTGGAGCAATATAATTATTCAGCAGTAGAAGTAATTTATAATGCTGCGCTGCATAAGGGACTGATTAGAAACAGCGAAATAGAAAAAAGTATTTTTGTTCCTCATCCTGCATCATGGACAGGGAGTTGTCTGTAGATAATAATGGTAAATCCAATATGTGAAACATGCCGTAAAAAAAGACTTATCAATGAAGCATTACTGGCAGAAATTGCACATTCTGAAAATCAGACAGTACTCAACTGGTTTTATCAGTTAAGGAGTGGAAAAGACTCTCTTTTAAAAGATGCTGTCATGGATTATACTCAAAAAAGAATTGATGATGAAGCTGAAAAATATGGCGATTTAAACTCTTATTCTGAAATAGATGACAATTTCAGGTCTAAAGTTCAGCCAAAGGATCTGGAACGCTGTTTTGAAAATTATATAAAGCAGGGCGACATGATAATTCAGAAAGGGAAGATAAAGATAACCAGGCAGGGCGCATTTAAGGTGGCAAATCTGGTTAAGCTCAGCCTGGAAAATCTTAACAGGGAAAAATCAGGCTCCCATAAAATAAAAAAAACAGGCTACGGCATTAAAAAAGACCTGGTTTCAAGAAAATACGAATTTGGTGATACGCTGCAAAGTGTTGATATTAAAAAGACGCTTTTTCAATACCTGAGCAGAAATATTGCAGAAACCGGTAAACCTGTTATTGACCTGGAAGCGGATGATTTTTTTGTTTTTGATCATTCC
>JAUVKE010000313.1 GCA_030592105.1 Desulfobacteraceae bacterium | reverse complement strand
TTTATTTTTGTCAAAAATTTTGCCTAATAGAATTATATTTTTATAACTTTCTGCAAGAGATTTTGTCTCAAGGTTTACCATAAGATATTTTTCTGTGGAAAATTCTTTTATTACATTTTTTTGCAGCTTTGAATAAAAGATAATATCCGGGTTTATCTCTTTTATTTTTTGTATGGAAGGGGAGAGAAATCCTCCGACAATATCTTTTTTTAAGACTTCCCAGGGATAAACAGTATGATATGTAATTCCCTTTACAGCATCTCCAGCTCCTATGGAAAATATTATTTCAGTTATGCCTGGAATTAGAGAAACAACCCGCACAGGTTTTTTGCTGATTATAATCCTTGTGCCGTTTGAGTCTGTAAACTCAGAAGGATAAGACAATGCGGTTGAAGCCGCTCCTGTTGCCAAGATTAAAAAAAGGACTGCCAGACTTATTAAAAATGCTCTTATAGTTAAATATTTATTGGGTTTCATTTTTTGATAATCTCGTAAGAAGCTGTGTTATGACGCTGGATATTTGATATAAGCTCATGTGTACTTTGCTTGTTCCCACGCAGGAGCGTGGGAACAAGATTAACAATTTCTATTATTAAAAAGTTACCTTCATGCCCCCATAGGCTGAAAATCCAGCGGTACCATAACCGTAAGCCTCATTATAGTCTTCATCGAAAAGATTTTCGATGCGGGCAAATACCTGAAGACTTTTGCAAATATCAAAAGATCCTGCCAGATTAACTAAGATATAATCATCAAGAGCAACATCCTTTGTGCTAAAGGTCATGGAATCCCAATAACGATCATCTCGTTCATCTACATAAAATAAATCAAGATTGAGGGTGCCCCGTTCCAGGAAGCGAAAGAACGTATTTAAGCCAACCTTGTTTAAAGGACGCCGGAGCAAACGGTTGCCCTCGTCATCTTCAGTGTCGGTATAGGTATAATTTAGGCACACGGAGAGATCGTCAAAAGGCATTATCTTAATAAAAGATTCAATACCACTGGTCTTTGCATCATCAACATTATTATAGCCGTTGTCCCAATCAATAAGATCATCAAAGTCATTGTAAAAATATGTAATTCCTATAATCATGCAATTATTAAAAAAAGACTGCTCTATTCCTATATCCCAGCCTTTACTCTCCTCCGGGTCAAGATCGGGATTGCCGCCGGCTCCACCCCAGGGATTGATATAATAAAGTTCACTGAGACTTGGTGCCCTGAAACCGGTACCATAAGATCCCTTGAATTTGGTACCCCAATCTCGAAGCAGAAATGCCTGTGTGATTCTAAATGTAGTTTCACTGCCAAATTCTTCGTGATCATCATAGCGCAGACCAAGAGTGGTAAAGGAAAAACCACCTAATTTTATTTGATCCTGAACAAAAAAACTGTTTGTATAAGCCGATTCATCCAGGTCTCCATGATCATCCATCTCCTCCTTCTCGTATTCCAGACCCAACGTCAGTGTATTGGTTTTATGCAGATATAAGTTATTCTGCCAGGATATTTCATGTTTTTTACCGTCAAAATCACTATCCCCATAAGGACAATCACGATACTCTCTGTCATGATCTGTGAAACCGTAAAACAAAGTCTGTTCCCATAAACCATCAAAAGCAAACGCATGAGCTTGCGCCTTTGTATAAACCTTGCGTTCCTTTACATGGTAGTCCTCTACGTCCTGATTTGCCCCTCCGCCATTGTCTAAATGGGTGCGGCCTTTCTGGAACCGGCTAATGAAATCCAGATCAACATTTTCAGAAAGGATAAATCCCACGCGGGCTGAAGCGCTGGTGTTTTCCCATTTGTCGTCTTCGCTGTTGCCTGGCATATCATCATCGGCAACTGAAAAACCATCGCTGCTGTTATGAGACAATGCCAGTGAAGCGTTAACCTTTTCACTGCCCATACTGGCTCCGGAAAACTCTCTCCAGGTTTTGTAGGAACCGCCTTCGCTTCCTATATAAAATTCAGGTTTCCCTTTCCCCTTTTTGGTAATAATATTAATTACTCCTCCTATAGCATCAGCGCCGTAAAGTGTACTCTGGGAACCTCGGAGGACCTCGATCCGTTCAATATTATCCACTGTAAGATTAGCAAAATTAAAACCTCGATTCATACCTGTTGGATCATTCATTTCTACCCCATCAATAAGAACAAGGGTTTGGAAAGATTTTGTTCCCCGCAGAGAAACTGAACTCATCTGGCCAGGCCCCCCTGTACTCCAGACATCCAGTCCGGGAGTTCCTTTTAGAACTTCCTTAACTGTGATATAACCTTTAGCTTCTATATCTTTTGCTGTAATTACAGTAATAGAGCTTCCTACTTCCTCTATAGGAGTCAAAACTCTATTTGCAGTCACTACTACATCTTCTAATGCTATTACTTTTTTTTGTGCCGTTTGCGCCTGACAAAATTCAGGCAAAATAAAAACAGAACCAATAATAAATAAAACAAATATCTTTTTCATCTTTTTCCTCCATATAATAAATAAAATTAATCGACCTTGCACAAAAAAAATCCCGAATCGAAATTTTTCGATTCGGGATTTCCCTTTTTTATCCTCAAAATCTTATTTTATATGCAAAGAACTTTCCACGATCCATGCACAAAAAAAGTTAATCAGGCAGGTTTTCTGACTCTCGGATAATATTGCATTCCCTATTTATCGCGCCTTCCCAACCAAAAAAAGTCAGTGGCATAAATGCGACGTTCGTAACCGATTACAGCGACGGGCTCGTCCTCGATTTTAACGAGGTTCCCTTTTGGCTCAAAATGAGCACCTGATTACCTTGGTACTTTAATGTTGATATAAAAATAATAATTCTATTAATTTATAAAACAGACAGTAAATACTACTTTTCTAAGCTTATATTTTATATATACTATTAGGACATATTTTTGTATATATAATAGGCAAACATAACTTAGTCAATATTTTTTGGCGAATATTATATTGCTTGACATCCTGTTTTAACCAGCTCAGACTTAAAATTTATATAATCATCATGTTTTAAAAAACATGACATACAGGATATAAAAATGAAATTGAGTATCAAATCTAAAAATGGAGCTCATATAATTAAAAGAATTACGATCTGTTTTATAATTCTTATTACAGGCGTGGGCGGAATGATGTGGCTGGCCGGGTTGAAAAAACCACCTGTTAAATTAAAGATACAGGAGCGTCCCATATGTGTAGAGGCTGTGCGTGGAGTTGTTGAAGATGTGCCGGTTTTTATAACCGGCTACGGAGAGGTGCGAGCGCTCGATATCCTTTCAATTGCGCCTGAGGTTTCAGGAAAAATAGTAAAAATTAATTCCGGGCTGGAAGTGGGGGAAGTTGTTTGTAAAGGAGCACTTCTTTTTGAAATTGATTCCAGAAACTATTTGTCAGCAAAAAAACAGGCAATGGCAACTGTAGGTCAATGGAAAGATACTATTTTAAGGTTGAAAAAAGAGTTTGCCATCAAAAAAAACCGTCTTAAAACCCTGGAACGGAATCAGGAATTGTCAAAATCTGAGTTTAAACGCGTATTAAGTCTCTTTGAAAAAGACGATGTTGGTACACGCTCAGGCGTGGATGCTGCCGAACA
>JAUVKE010000038.1 GCA_030592105.1 Desulfobacteraceae bacterium | reverse complement strand
TCTTTAAATGTTAGTCTTATTGTTTGAGGAGGTTTTTTTCTTGGTGAATATTCTGAAAGGGAAATCTCGATATTTTTTCCGTTAATTCCTTTTGTTTTAAAGGTTATATAATCAGATTTTTGATTGTTAAACCTTGATTCTAAAGCGGTTTTTATTTTTTTTGAAAAAGTGAAATAATCGGTTATTATTATACCTTTTATTCTGTTTTTTTTTTTATTTATAAATGTTTCAAACGATGCAGTCTTTGTAATTGAATAATCTCTTCTGATGTTGATTGTTCCCATTACCGGCACAGGGGTCAGAGTTACCAGCACTTTATCAGAGACTGTTATGGAGTCAGGGTCTATTGTTTCGTAGGGATCTGAAGAGAGTGGCGGGAAGATCATGTAATTGCCGGTATTATTCTGAAAAGCACTGTTTTTATTTATCTTTTTATAGTCAGGTCGTGTTTTTTTGTTATTATCTGTAAATCTGCTTTCAGGGTAAAATTTGAAAACCGGAAAAAAAGATTTGTTATTATATTTTATGTAAAGAGGGTTGCTGTTGCATATTAATTCAGCGCCAAGGCTTATAATATAAAGGATTATAAGGATAATAAGTGAAACATATGCGCGTTTTATTTTTTTAAAACGTAAAAATCGCTTTTTATTTATTGGGTTTTTAAAAATATTTATGAGCATTAATTATATATATTATATCAGACCACCTCCAGGCAATTAAATTTAAAAATAACTGACACTCGCATACCGCAGGGGCACGATGCATCGTGCCCCATTGCCGCAACCCCAGCCATGCCAGAAATTGTGCAATCATTTAAAGGGCATACAAAAAATTACTTTGCGGATACAAAAAAAAAGAGGGGCATCAATTATCTGATGCCCCTCTTTTTTGGTTTATAAAATGCTGTGAAGGACGGTCAATACAACACTTTAGTCCTGCTTCAAAAAAACGGTGTTACTTGTTATTCTTTTTGTTTAACCTTTTTCTCTGAACAGCAGCAAGTCCAAGAAGACCGGCTCCAAAAAGGAATATTGTTGCTGGTTCTGGTACAGGATTGCCTGGGTCATTAACAAAAGCGTCACTATCATTACCAATGGATCTGACGTGAAGGCCGATCCGTAAGTCACCGGAGTTAAGAGCCAGTTGAACATCATTTATTGTTAAGTTTGTGTGTAAATCATAGATAATCCCTAATATATCAATCGAAGCATCTACGCCCAAATCAGGATTTCCCTGAGCATCTGCCGAGTAGCTTGAAGTGGCTACAAATGGTGGATTAAGGTTATTCCCTCCAGGCAAGTTGCCAGGACTAGCTGAACCACCAACGAAACTTGTAGAACCTCCCAAGCTGTTCACAACAGATGATAATCCCACAATAGTACCATCATCAATGTAGGTTTCAGAGATACTGCAATATGTATTACCTTCGCCGTCAACATCGTTCATAAAGGTGAAGAGAACTTGACTTGTATTAAGGCTAAGTGTGCTGTAAGTGCTATTAGCATCTGTATAGTCCATGATTGTAAGACTTAGCTGGTCTGCTACGTCTACAGAAGCGTTGGATGGTTCTATCCGAGTGAATCCAACATCAATCATAGTTGCCCAGGACGTCCCCACCAACACAAAAACCATGCAAACCGCTATTAAAAAATGTTTCAAATATTTCATAGCTTCCTCCTTTAAAAAAAATAAAAAATTTAATGATCTGTTTTTGATCGCTCCCACGGGGCAGTTAAAATGATAGTCCGGTTTAAGTTGTTAAGTTTCATGAATGAAAAAATGATATTTTTAAATTTTTTATAAGGTCATTATCAAATTTTAAAACTTAACCCTTAGAACCTTTAGTAATTATAAAGCAATACACGTGCCGTCTACTCTGTTTTTTACAAAAAAATCATAAGTATCTGAACATACATTATTTTTATTTTTCAGGCGCAAAAAGCTATTTTTTATGAAACAGAAAAACTATGTAGTTTATTGCCTGTTTTAGGAGAAAAAATACCATATTGTGTAGTAAACTACACAGGTAAAGATAACTTATATTTTTTTCAAAAAATATGTCGCTTAAAAAAAATGACACTTTTAGTACACATAAATGTATCTTTTAATGCAACAAATGTTATAACAATTCAAATAGGCTGAAACCAGATATAAAGATAAAACAGAAAAATATGAAGCAAGTTTAACCATCTGGACCCCGGCCTCCGCCGGCGAGATGGCTTCCTCGACAGGCTGTTACAAAAATCTAATTTATCCAACGGCTACAAATAACCGGCACCGCTGTTTGGCGCCCGGTTATTTTGATGGTTAGCCCAATATTAATTTTACTCAATAAGTTGTAATATTTTAAGCAATTCGGCAGAACTGTAAATTGGAATTTTAGATTGCTTGAAACCTTTTGGATCTCTGGTGACAATAGCTTCTGCTCCTGCATGATTTGCTGCTTGATGAATCACAGAATCTTCGAAATCAGTAAATGTTGAATTAATTGCTTTTTCAATTACAGTTCTGTTGACAGAGGCAATTTCAAATAGGGTAATGAGATCTTTAATTTTATTTTGCGATTCATTTTTCCCTAAAACTTTAGTTGCCAAATAATGGATTGTTGTCACAGTTGTAGCACATATAATTCCCAAAATATCGCCTCGCTCAACAAGAGATAATAACTGACTTGCTGACTCAGAAAAAGGATTACGATCAAGCATTACATCAAGGATCACATTAGTATCGAAAAGAATTTTCATAGATATTTATCTTCTAAGTATGATTTATAGTCATTTTTATCAATGCTGGTATTTTTCAATGAACCCTTTAAGGATTTTACAATCGGAGTTAATTGAATCGGCTTCTTTACTGATTTTTTATCAAGTAAATAGAAATAGTCTGCGACCATTTGTGAAACGGATTTACCTATAATGCTCGCATGATTTTTGGCTGACTTGATTAACCCATCATCAAGCCTTAATGTGAGTTTTGTGTTCATATTTCACCTCAACTTAAAATTGACGTATTATTTTATAATAAAGATACGTCACCGCACTTGAAATGTCAAGAAGAAGTTTTATTTTGGGGGCTAATTTCTGCGTTGGAAAGTAAAGATCCAGGTCAAGAGTGCCTGGCTTTGGTTATCTCCAGAGGAGATTTGGTTTGTTGAAAATTCATCGACTTATTGAAATTCCAGTTATCAAACAGAGAAAAGATGAACGCCGAACATCGAACGTTCAACATCGAACATCGAATATGGATGTCGCTCCGCTCTTTTTTTTATTAAATCGAAACGCCGAAGGCGTACCATAATTCGATGTTGGACGTTCGTTTTTTAGAGAAAAAAATCCACGGCAAAGCCATCTATCTCTGACCTGGCCATAACAGCCTGTCAAGATTTCTTATTTTTTAATTTTCAGACTAAAGCTCTTTAATTTTTTCTTCAATCTCATCCCTGATTTTTCGCATAAAATCAACTGATTTTCCTGCAGGGTCTTCTATATCCCATTCAATCTTTTCTGCTTTGGCAAATGCAGGGCATTTGTCCCCGCAGCCCATCGATATTACAAGATCAGGGGATTCATGGCGTGTGGCTTCTTCTATGGACTCAGGTTTATAAAAGGCGATATCAATATTTTTTTCTTCCATCACCTTCAGCATAACCGAATTAACCCTTTGGGCTGGTTTGCTGCCTGCGCTTACAGCTTTTATTCTGTCTCCGGCAATTTTTTTAGTCAGAGCCGCTGCCATCTGGCTGCGGCAGGCATTTTCCCGACAGATAAAGAGTATCTTTTTTCTGTTTAAAAACGGGGTTATAAGGGCATTTGCTTTTTCTTTTATCTCAGAAAGAATGTCTGGATGTTTCTTAATTTCTCCTGCTTTTTCTATCTGTCTGTAGCCGAGATAACCTTTATAATCTGCTGATACAGCATCAAAGAAATATTTTGCAGTAAGATCAAGACCGTCAAAGAGATTTTTTCCTTTTGTAGCTCCCACGGCAAGCATAAATCCCTGTCTCCATTCTTTTCCGGGGTCAGAAAGCTTCATTCTGTATCTTCGTGACCAGAGAGCCTGGCTCCTGTCTATGAGCGCTTTGATCTGGGCAGTAGGACCGTAAAAGAATACAGGGGTGGCCATGACTATAATATCTGCGCGGCGAAACAGCGGATATATATCTTGCATATCATCATCAATCGGGCAGAACCCTGCTTTTTCGCAGACGCCGCATTCCTGACATGGCGTAATCTTTTTTTTGCATACGCTCAGATATTCTGTATGTGCACCAAGACTTTCAGCCTCTTTGAGAAAAGTTGAAAGGATTATACTGGTGTTTCCTTTTGCCCTGGGGCTTCCCTGTAATCCTAATATAAACATTTAATTATCTCTTGTTTTTCCTGGATTTCGGCCTTCGCTGGAAAGACGAAAAGAAAGGGCGTAACAGATTATCCAGAGCAACGCCCCTAAGATAATCATTTCCTCGTTAATCTTTCCAAAACTTCACATGCTTCTGCAACAATATCTTTAACAACCTGTCCGGCTTTTTTTATTTTGTATATATTTGCAGCACCCTGACCAGCCGGGCATGATCCATTTTCCACATTCCCATCCATGCGTCCGGAATCAGAAGCAGGTTTGCCAACATTTATTAACTGACTCGGAAAAGGGAGTATCTGATCCTCTTTTTCTCCCCAGAGCTGTGTGAACTTATTTTTTATAAGCCTGCAGGGTTTTCCGCTGTGCGCGCGGGTAACAACAGTCCCCTCATCGTTTATCTCGGTTATCTTCTGTTTATAATTTAAATGAACAGAAGCTTCCTCGGTTGTAATAAACCTTGTTCCCATCCAGGCTCCCTGCGCCCCCAGTGCTAAAGCAGCAACAAGCCCTCGTCCGTCTACCAGCCCACCTGCTGCAATAACCGGAAGTTTTATTTTATCAACCGTGCCCGGAACAATTACAGAAGTTCCAACCCGTCCTGTATGTCCGCCGCCCTCATGGCCTGAAGCGATAATCACATCTACACCTTCTGCTTCAAGACGTAAAGCCTGTTTGGTATTTCCGACCACAGACATAACAAGGATTCCCTGGTCATGCGCCTGTTTGATAAAACCCGAAGGATTGCCAAGACCGGACACAACCACAGGCACATGCTCTTCCAGCACAACCCTGATATGATCTTCAACCTCTTTGGTATATGTTTGAGCCGCCGAACCATCAGTTTTTGGCAGCCCGAAAAGAATATCAACAGCAAAGGGTTTGTCTGTAATGCTTCTTGTGATGTTTATCTCTCTGCGGAGTATTTCAGGGGTCATATATGCTGCGCCAATAACTCCAAGGCCTCCTGCTTTGGAAACTTCCCCTGCAAGAGTACCAAATGCCACGTATCCCATACCTGCCTGAAATATCGGGAATTCTATCCCCAGAAGGTCGCAAAGTGGAGTATGAAGATATTTAGGGGAAATACTGCCTGAGCCTTTAATTCTTTGATTATTGCTCATTTTAGGTTCTCCTTTGATTTAAATTTTAGATTTATTAATGATATATTATATGTTCGTACAAAGAAATTTTGTCAAGCAGAATATAAAATTACGGATTGCAGTCAATAGTTACGTTTATTCTTTGCAAATACCGGTTAGCCCTATGCAAGTTTTTCTTTTCTTTTTACAGGGGAAATGTTATTTGAAATGGTATTGGGATGATAAGATATTAATCTTTTTAATTATGTAAGGAGTTTATAAATATTATGGAGCCTGCGCTATATAAATCAAAAAATAACATTCGGGTAGTTACTGCAACATCGCTTTTTGATGGTCACGATGCATCGATAAATATTATGCGGCGGATGCTGCAGGATACAGGGGTTGAAGTTATCCATCTGGGTCATAACCGATCTGTTCAGGAGATTGTTGATGCTGCTATTGATGAAGATGTACAGGGAATAGCAATATCAAGTTATCAGGGTGGTCATATTGAATTTTTTAAATATATTGTTGATCTTTTAAAGGAGCGGGGTACGCCTCATGTTAAAATATTTGGCGGAGGAGGAGGCGTTATTGTCCCTGAAGAAATCAGGGAACTCGAATCATATGGTGTGGAGAAACTATATTCTCCTGACGATGGATCAGTAATGGGACTTCAGGGAATTATCAACCATATGGTTGAATCAATGGATTTTTCTACTATTAATGGAACGAATTTTGATTTTTCAAAGCTTGTTCCTGAAAATAGACCTTTGATTGCAAATATGATCACAGCTCTTGTGCAGGCAAAAAATAAGAAAAACGGACAGGTTGGAAAAATTTTATCAAGGCTTTCAAAAACAGATACAACCAACGTTCCCGTGGTGATAGGACTGACAGGGACAGGTGGTGCCGGCAAATCTTCTTTAACAGATGAATTGATTTTGCGGTTTTTAAACGATTTTTCCGATATCAGGATTGCTCTGATCTGTTCTGATCCCACAAGGCACAGAACAGGAGGAGCTCTCTTAGGTGACAGAATACGGATGAATGCCATAAATACACCAAGGGTGTATATGCGGAGTCTTGCTACCCGCGAATCCCACACGGAAATCGCAAATGCTCTTCCTGAGACAATAGAAGTTTTAAAGACAGCAGGATATGATCTTATTCTTGCAGAAACTGCGGGAATCGGTCAGGGTGATATAAACATAACAGATATAGTCGATTTTTCGATTTATGTTATGACAAGTGAGTTCGGAGCTGCTACTCAGCTTGAAAAAATTGAGATGCTCGACTATGCAAATATTATTGCTGTTAATAAATTTGAGAAGCATGGAGGTGAGGATGCTATTCGTGATGTGAGAAAACAGGTGCAGCGTAATACCGGCGAATGGGACAAACCGCTTGAGGATATGCCGGTCTTTGGCACTATAGCATCAAGGTTTAATGATGATGGTGTAACAGCTATGTACCATGCTGTTTTAGATCTCTATAATGAAAAAACAGACGCCCGGTTAAAGTCTAAACTCCTTAGAACCAAACAAAAAACATCTACATTAAAAAAAATAATTATTCCTTCCAGGCGGGTCAGATATCTGTCCGAAATTGCTGATACCATCAGAGAATATCATGAACATACAATGGTGCAGGCTGATAAATTAAGAAACGTATGGCATCTGCAGGAGACAGCAGAATCTTTTTCTGATGATACAGCAGGGCTTTTGCAAAAACTAAAGGATGAAATTGTCAAGGCTGAAAAAAAATTAGATAATGAGACAAAAGAGCTTATTAAAGAATGGGATGATACCAGTCTTAATTACAGTAAAAATGAATTAATATATAAAGTAAGAGAAAAAGAGTTTAAACTCCCTCTTTATGAAGAGTCGCTGTCTCATCTAAAGATTCCGAAAGTTGTTCTCCCTGCATATAAAGACCCCGGGGAGACATACACCTGGTTGAGAAAAGAGAATCTGCCTGGTTATTTTCCGTTCACAGCAGGGACATTCCCTGTTAAACGGGCTGATGAAGATCCTACCAGAATGTTTGCAGGTGAAGGAGACCCCTTTAGAACAAATAACAGGTTTAAGCTTTTGTCTGCGAATTTTGAAGCAAAACGTCTTTCTACTGCTTTTGATTCTGTTACGCTTTACGGATTTGATCCTGATGAGCGTATGGACATTTATGGGAAAATCGGTAATTCGGGCGTGAGTATATGTACTCTGGATGATGTCAAGGTTCTGTATGGCGGGTTTGACCTCTGTTCTCCCAACAATTCTGTTTCCATGACCATTAACGGGCCTGCTCCTATTATACTTGCCATGTTTTTTAATACTGCCGTAGATCAGCAGGTGGAAAACTATAAAAAAGAAAACGGAAAAGAGCCTGACAAGATAGAATATGAAAATATTCGTTCTATGGTCTTAAACAAAGTGAGAGGGACAGTTCAGGCAGATATTTTAAAAGAAGATCAGGGTCAGAATACCTGTATCTTTTCTATTGAATTTGCACTGAAAATGATGGGAGATATTCAGGAATATTTTATTGAAAATAATATTAAAAATTTTTACTCTGTTTCAATCTCAGGCTACCATATTGCAGAAGCAGGAGCCAATCCTCTTTCGCAACTGGCATTTACCTTATCAAACGGTTTTACCTATCTTGAATATTATCTCTCCCGCGGTATGCCGCTTGACAGTTTTGCTCCTAATATGTCTTTTTTCTTTTCCAATGGAATGGATCCTGAGTATACAGTAATCGGTCGGGTAGCACGGAGGATATGGGCAATTGCATTAAAACATAAATACAATGCTTCTGTCCGCTCCCAGATGTTGAAATATCATATTCAAACCTCCGGTCGTTCCCTTCACTGTCAGGATATTCAGTTTAATGATATTAGAACAACACTCCAGGCTCTTTGTGCTGTTTATGATAATTGTAACAGTCTCCATACAAATTCTTATGATGAAGCAATTACAACTCCAAGCCGTGAATCAGTCAGAAGGGCTCTTGCAATTCAGCAGATCATTAATCAGGAATGGGGCATTACAAAAAATCAGAATATGTATCAGGGGAGTTTTATAGTAGAAGAATTGACAAGTCTTGTGGAAGAGGCTGTTCTTTCTGAATTTGATAGAATTACAGAGAGAGGTGGAGTTCTTGGTGCTATGGAGACAGGTTACCAGCGCGGTAAAATTCAGGATGAATCGATGTATTATGAACTCCTGAAGCATACAGGAAAAATTCCTATAATAGGTGTTAATACGTTTGTGGATGAGGAAGCTGATGCTGAACAGATTTCTTCCAATGTTGAACTGGCAAGGGCAACTGATGATGAAAAAGAATCTCAGTTAAAGCGTCTTGCAGATTTTCATAAACGGAATGAAGATAAATCTGAAGAAGCATTAGCGCGGCTTAAGGAAATTGCCTTATCTGGCGGCAATCTCTTTTCAGAACTTATGGATACAGTGCGTGTCTGTTCTCTTGGGCAGATTACAAATGCTCTGTATGGTGCGGGCGGACAGTACAGGCGTAATATGTAATAATCCAAAGCAGGGGCAATCCCTTATTATTGCCCTAAAACGGTTTACCTGAAAAAAGGATATAATAATATGAAGGAAGCGGTGATTGTCAGTACGGTAAGGACTCCTCTCGGCAATTTTAACGGCTCTTTATGCAATATCGGAGCAACTGATCTTGGTGGAATTGTAATTAAAGAAGCTGTAAAACGTGCAGGAATTGATAAAAAAAATGTTGAAGAAATTATTATGGGGCACGTACTTCCGTGCGGTTATGGGCAGAACCCTGCAAAACAGGCTGCTGTTAAAGCCGGAATGCCGTTTGAAGTGGAATGCCTTACAATTAATAAAGTCTGCGGATCATCTTTAAAGTCTGTAATGCTTGCAGCTCAGGCTATTCAGACTGGTGATGCAGAAGTTGTGGTTGCAGGAGGCATGGAAAATATGAGCATGGCTCCTTATTATCTTGAAAAGGCAAGAACCGGTTATCGTATGGGGCCGGGTGTGATTCAGGATCATATGATCCATGACGGCTTGTGGGATATAGTAAACGATTTTCATATGGGAATCTCAAATGAGCTTTGTTCTGAAAAATATAAGGTTACAAGGAAAGATCAGGATCTGTTTGCGGAGGAGTCATACAAACGTGCTTTTGCTGCAGTAAATACAGGTGTTTTTAAAAAAGAGATCATACCTGTTGAAATTCCAGCACGCAAAGGAGGTAATAAAATCTTTGCTGACGATGAATGCCCCCAGGAAACAAGTTATGAAGTTCTGTCAAAAATGAAGGGTGCCTTTAAGAAGGGTGGCATTGGTACGGCTGGCAATGCGTCAATAATAAGTGACGGAGCTGCTGCTGTGGTTGTAATGTCAAAAGAAAAAGCCGAAGAGCTCGGGTGTAAAATAATGGCCACAATAGGAGCGCAGGCATCTTATAGCATGGATATGAAATATGTTCTTGTGGCTCCAATATGGGCTATTCCCAAATGTTTAAAAAAAGAGGGTATAACGCTGGATGATATTGATCTTTTTGAAGTAAACGAGGCGTTTAGCGGTTCAAGTGTGGCAATAATAAATGAGCTTGGTCTTGATTCTGCCAGTGTTAATGTGAATGGTGGTTCTGTGGCATTTGGTCATCCAATAGGCGCCAGCGGGTGCCGTGTTCTTGTAACACTTATAAACGAGATGATAAGCAGGAATAGCAAAACAGGGCTTGCATCTCTTTGTCTTGGAGGCGGAGAGGCTGTGGCTTTAATTATTAAGCGGAATTAATCTATTCTGATTTTAATCGGAGTGACAACTCTTTATGAAGCCATTAAGTAATTATTCAGCTGCATAAAAGATATTGATTACGTATGCGCTTCAGGTTTAATCAGATTATACCTGAAGCTATGCATATTAACTGAATAGTTATGCCATTAATAAGTTAAAGGAGGAAAAAATGCTCAAAAAAAACTGGGGTATGTTTATTGGAGTTTTGCTGGTCGCTGCTTTATTACAAATAGTTTTTTGCCTGTCTGATGGAAAAGATTCACCTGAAAAGGCTGTTATGGAATTTACCAGGGCTTATTTTAAACTTGATTATTCCATGTCTGAAAGGCTTTGCGATAATCTTAAGAAAACTGATGATATTGATATCATAAGCAGGTACATTGATAAAAACAGAATGGAAGGTGAAAAAAGAGGTTATGGTATTAATATTATGAAATCTTCTCTTTATGGTATCAATACCAGCATCATAGAAGAAAATAATGATACAGCAGTTGTACGGATACATGGTAAAAAAAGAATGGCTATAAATCCTGTTTATAAATATATAGCACAGATGTTTAATCTTGGTAAAGCAGATGTTGTGGATGAACAGATTGAAGTTATAAAAAAAGATAACAGATGGTATGTTTGCGGAAAGCCCTTTTCCTTGATTGAAGGTGGACTGGGACTCGTTCAAAAATAAATCAGCAGAATTTTAACAAAAGGTATCCATATGCAGGAATTGACTAAATCTCAAAAGGGACGGATAGCAATCAAAGCATTTAAAATTCTTACTGACGCAGTTGTTTTGAGAGGAAGTTATAAACCTTCAGGTGTATCAGGCCAAAAACTGGAAGAGGCTTTAAAGGGAATCAGTCCTGAAATTTATGGTTCCTTAAATGATCCGCGATCAATAGAAATTAATGGATTGCAATATGTTTTAGATCGACTTCCAGGAGGGATTGAAGAGTGTACAAGAATTGTACTTACTGCTACGGATGGTTTTGAGCATACGAATTTTGAAAAAATAGAGCCTCAAAAAAGAAGAAGAACATCTTATCGGATTGATAAAAAAGAGATCTGTTTTATTATTACAAGAGGCTGGAGTGAGATCTATGATATTATTACACATTTAACTTTTTTAAACATAGAAGCAAAAAAAATTTATAATCAGATGAAACCCCGTGGTACGGAATTGTCGATTGAATGGAAAAAACTTGAAGAGACTATTTCAAATATTGATAAGCTGAAAGGGAAAACTCTTGATAAGGCAATATGGAATTTGAGTCTTCTTATCGGGAGAAGCTATCAGGAAACCGTTGAGGCTTATGAACATCTTGAAGTCGGAAGAAAAAACAGCAAGAGTAACTCTGGTTTGTTTAACGTTATTTTTAATCTTGGGAAACGAGTTGAAAAAGAAAAAACTTCTAAAGAAAAAGAGATGTTGATAAATTTTACTCCATCTCTTCAGGACATAATAGGGCTTCACAGGTATAGCCGGAACTGGGCAAAAACGATTAAGGAAGAGATACACAGCAAGGGACTTACAGACAGACCCCTGCATATATTAAGCGCCAATATGCACAGTATTGTAAATTTGTTATTCGGATATCCTATGGCGCAAAAGAGTAAAAAAAAAATATCAGACGATTTATACAGTTTTATAATTTCAATCAAAGATAAGACTGATCAAATACAAAAATATGCCAAACAGCATGGTTTAACAGAATTTCCTGATCATTCCGGAAGCCATATTGACTGCCAGATTATAGATACGTCAAAGCTGAAGACCTTACCTTTACATCCTGACATTGATTTTGATAAAGCAATATTAAAAAACAAGGAACCAGTTCTTTTGGTGATCGATTACGCTTTTGGATTTCAGGCATTTGATATAATGGATGATTTTTTAAATCCTGATGTTGAGGATTTGTCTAATCAGATGCTGAATATTGAATCTATATCTATTATGGGTAAGGCTGGAATTCTGACCGGTAAAAAAGGTGATATCATGCTTGCAACAGCACATGTCTTTGAAGGACTTCCCCATAATTATACAGTAAAAAATGAGTTGAAGCAGGAAGATTTTAATGACTCTGTGGATGTTTATTCCGGTCCTATGGTTACTGTTCTTGGCACATCTCTTCAAAATCAGGATGTTCTTAAGAAATTTAAAACTTCGAGCTGGAATGCCATTGGTCTGGAAATGGAAGGTGGTCATTACCAGCGTGCAATTAATGCGGCTGTAATCAGGGGGCATATTTCAGAGGATGTGAAAATCAGGTATGCTTATTATGCTTCGGACAATCCCCTTTCCAGTGGTGAAACCCTGGCGTCTGGGAGTATGGGTGACGACGGGATACGTCCTACATATATGATAACAAAAAAAATAATAGAAAAAATATTTAATAGCGTTTAAATTATCTAAAGCGGCAAAGCCGCAGTTATCAGTTGTCAGTTATCAGCAATGTAGGTTATTTTGAAATTTGAGGATCTGGAAGTATGGAAGAGGTCTTCACGATTATGTGCAGATTTGTATAAATATTTTCAAGATATTAAAGATTTTGCCAGGTTTCTGCAATATTCAAAAGGTTCT
>JAUVKE010000114.1 GCA_030592105.1 Desulfobacteraceae bacterium | reverse complement strand
TCAATTTTACGGCTCCGGTCAATAAAAAATTCAGCGCTGATGTAGATATTACAGGATATGAGGCCGAGACGATCTGGGCTGTCACTGATAAACATCTGCTGGTGACCGGAGGCGAATATAGAGAAGTCTCAAGAGATTCCAGCGCCATCAACCCTGACCCGACAAGTTACGAATTTGTAAACGATACCCACAGGTTCAAGGCATTATATCTGCAGGATGAATGGCAGATAAGCGATACAATAAACGCCATTTTGGGTATGCGATATGACGACATATCCTACGCTGATGATGAAATGACATTTAAGGCAGGCCTGGTCAAAAACTTTTTGCCCATGTTGAGATTGAGAGTAAATTATGCAGAAGGTTACAGGGCGCCTGACACAGCCGAGCTTTATGTGATTGGTCCGAGTCCAGGGGATATTCCAAGAATAGGAGCTGAAGTTGTTTATGGGCCAAAGCTGACTGCTCACACCCTGGATCCCGAATCTCTTAAAAGCTATGAGGTGGGAGTTGGAGGAGAAACCGACAGGTTCAGCTATTCAATTGCATTTTTTTTCAATGATGCTGAAGACAAAATAGAATTGGAAAGAGTTGATGTAAACAATGACGGAAATGACGACTATCAGACATACGTTAATAAAACCGACGTAGAAACAAAAGGCATGGAACTCGAAGCCGGATACAATTTTGGATACGGAATTTCCGCAAATTTCAGTTGGCTGGAGCTTGATACCGAAGACAAGGAAACAGGAGATGAACTCCTTTTTAACCCGGACAGAACCCTTTCCCTTGGTCTTGGTTATCAAATAAACGATGGCCTGTCCTTTTCCATGATTACAAGACATATCGGCAGGCAGTATAAAACAGAAACTGAAAAAGCGGATTCTTTCACCATTGTTGACATCTCTTTTTCAAAAAAGATTGGAACTGGCAACAACTATGAATTATATGGCGGCGTCAATAATATATTTGATGAAAACGTGGACAGGACGCTCGGCTCAAATGTCGGCCCATTTTTCTTTGCAGGAATAAGGATTAATTACTAACCAGCTGCGCTGAAGGCTTTTAGACTAAAGGTTGAAGGAGAAAACTCGTCACCCCTTCAACTTTCTACCTTATACCTTCAACCTGTGTGCATTTGTAGGAATGATCAAAAATTTGCCTAATGAGCCTATGGAGATTATTTAAATAATCTCCATAATCGTTGAGCAGAAAAGGGCATCGAAGAGAGGAAGATCGACTTGATGAGACAAAAAAAACATAAAAAAGTGCAAAAACCCTGTCAGCAGTCTTTTCCCCTTGCCATGGCTGGAGAGGGTGAAATGGTTCGAATTGTATCCGTACATCGCGGGCGAAAAATTCAGGAAAGATTGCGTAGCATGGGGATTCAGATTGATGATGTTATTAAAATTATACAGTGCCGGTATAAAGGAGCTGTATTAATAGCCAGAGACAATAACCGCTATGCGCTTGGCGGCGGCATGGCGCTTAAAATACAAGTTATACAGGAGAAATAAATAATGGCACATATAGATAATTTCACTGCGTTATCGGACGTCGGCGTATTATGATACGCCTTCCTCTCTCTGGCCTTGTGCCAAATTTTAAAATCGGGTTATTATCTGCCAATCTATAGATTGGCTGACATGTCTGTGGGGATCGGGGCAGAGTCAAAGGTTTTGAAAAAGCACCCA
The DNA here is from genome assembly GCA_030592105.1 of Desulfobacteraceae bacterium. Next base: position 5,861 of record JAUVKE010000114.1, on the reverse strand, counting down.
AAAAATATCAAAAAAACTTTTGCCCATGGGCCACAGTCTCTCTTACATTAAACCAAAGCTCTTTAACGCATCCCTGACCTCGGGGAACTGTGGCGCCAGTTTTTTCATGGCCATAAGCATTGCATCAATTTTTTTCTTATCCCCGTCTATCTCTTCCCGGAATTCTTTTTTTGCCTGTTTTAAAAATGTACGGCGATCCCAGAAAACCATTCCTCCTATAAATGCCATAACGCCTATAAAGCCGCCCACCATGGCGACCCATAAATTATCAATTCTGTCATAAAGTTTGTCAAATCTGGCATCGAAGTTTGTTTCTATTTTTTCAAACCTGGCATCGAATTTCATTTCCATTTTTTCAAATCTTGCATCAAATTTCGTTTCTATTTTTTCAAACCTGGCATCGAATTTTGTTTCTATTTTCCCAAACCTGTCGTTCATATCGTGTGCGAGGCTCCCGATTTTGTCCAGAATCAAACGGTCAGCAGGGGTCAGCTCTACATTTTTTTGATTATTTTCAGCAGCATAAGAGACCGATAACAACAAATGGGTTAAAACTATTATAAAAGCTATTTTTTTCATAAAATCGACTCCTCATCATTTTTATTTATACGACAATATCAAAAGAACAATTGTTTTGTTCAGATGCAATTATTTTATCCGTTTCCGCACAAAGTCTGGAAATAAGGCAGGGTCAAGAGATCACATCTTTAATTCTCCTGTTTTTAAACAAACACTTGATCCCTGATTTATGAAGCCGCACTGCCCGCCTTCCGCTGGCAGCCAAATAAATCTAAACATTTATTTTTAAATAATGTATAATAAAAAAAGATGTACAAAGATGTCTTGCTATGTACAATACACAAATTTCAAAAAAGGATGTAATCATGGATAAAAACATATCGGATTGCGCTTTATGTTCTTTTAATATTAGTGATCGCCTTTGCAGGAATGAGGACGGAAAATTTCCACCCCAGTGTCCCACCGCAAACAAAAAGGAACTCATAGCAAAAGTTCTTAAAGAACATGAAAAACCTGAAATTTATAATTTTGCGAAGGAAGCATCAATCCAGGAAGGAGAAGGCTACGGGGAAAAAGAGTTGGGGTATGCCCATCTTAAACCAATAAAACCACGTATTCTGGAAATAATGGAATTCGCTCAAAAAATGAAATATAACCGCCTTGGCCTCGCCTTTTGCATGGGACTTAGAAAAGAGGCTAAAGTCGTGGAAAAGCTATTTTTATCCAAAGGTTTTCAGATGGTCTCTGTAATCTGCAAGGTGGGACGTATTTTAAAAGAGACTCTGGATATAACTGATGATCAAAAAGTCGATATAGGTTCTTCTGAAACCATGTGTAATCCGATTATGCAGGCTCTTGTTCTTAATGATGAAAAAACCGAATTCAATGTTCTGCTGGGGTTATGCGTAGGGCATGATTCACTCTTTTTTAAATATGCCGAAGCACCATGCACAGTTCTTGCCGTTAAAGATCGTCTCCTGGGACACAATCCTCTGGCAGCTATTTATAATATAGACAGTTATTACAGAGCCCTGAAATAAAACAGGCTTTTTAAAAAAAATCACTGCGAGTGTATCAGCCATCATTTCTACTCTTTAAGCAAGGTAGCTATTTAAAAAATGCTGATTCCAGAAACGATTCAAGTATGATCAGATTATAGCTGAAGAGATGTATCTTGGCTGAATAGTTATAAGCAAGAAGCCATGGCACACCTTTAACCCATAATACACCAAAAATAATTTTTTTAAAATTTCCACCTCAAACTGTTAAATTTGACAGATTCCACGATAAAGGTTATATTAAAACATCTTTTTAAAAAAATAATATTGTGCCAATTTTATTTTTCTTTAACAAATTACTACACTTTTTAAAAACAGTTTTATCAGGAGAAGCTTCAGATGTTTGATAGTGAAAAGATTGAAGAATTAAAGGAAAAAGAAAAACAATGGATGGAACAGACCAAAAATGTCCGTGGAGCTGAAAAAGATGTTTTTAGTGCTTCAGGAATACCTCTAAAAAGGGTCTATACCCCTGCAGATATTGCAGACTTAAAATATGACGAAGACCTTAACTTCCCGGGAAACGCCCCTTATACAAGGGGTATTCATCCCACAATGTACCGTGGCCGAAAGTGGACCATAAGGCAGTTTACAGGTTACAATACTCCTGAAGAGACTAATGAACGTTTTAAATATGAACATAAAATGGGACAAACAGGTTTCAGTATAGCTTTTGATGCGGTAACAGAAAGCGGCCTTGATGCCACCGATCCAAGAGCACAAGATGATGTGGGAACTGGGGGTGTTCATGTCGATTATATAGGTGACATGGAGGCCATGTTTGATGACCTGCCCATTGATAAAGTTTCAACCGCTGTTATAGCAACACCATGGACTGCCTGCCCCCTTACGGCAATGTATTTTGAAGTCGCGAAAAAAAGGGGTATCCCCATAGAGACCGTTAACGGAACTACCCAGAATGATCTTCTCCTGTTTACATGCTGCTGTCATCTCATAGATATTATTCCGCCAAAAAAATTACTCAGACTCAGTGTAGATCTCATAGAATGGGCAGCACAAAATGCTCCCCACTGGCATCCTGTAAGTATTGCTTCATACAACTACAGGGAAAACGGAATAAATGCATACCAGGAAATCGGTTTGATGCTGGCCGTAGCTATTGCATATATAGAAGAAGAATTGGGAAGAGACAGACTAACCATTGATGACTTTGCTCCATCAATGACTTTTCATCTCTCCAGTCATAATGATTTTTTTGAAGAGATCGCTAAATTCAGAGCTGCGCGAAGAATGTGGCATAAGCTCATAACAGAAAGATACAAGGCAAAAAATCCAGAGTCATCGGTCTTTAAATTCCATGTTCAAACAGCAGGCAGTTCTCTGGTCTACCAGCAGCCTTTAAACAATTCCGTAAGGGTGGCTTATCAGGTTCTTGCTGCCGCATTGGGCGGAGTTCAATCCATGCATGCAACATCCTATGATGAACCGATCTGTCTGCCCACCGAGCAAAGTGTACTTTTATCAATAAGAACACAACAGATCGCGCAAAACGATGCCAATATTACAAATGTAGCCGATCCTTTAGGGGGGTCATACTATGTTGAAAACCTCACTGATGAACTTGAAAAACGTGCATGGGAGTATCTGCAAAAAATAGAAGATAATGGAGGTCTGATCCATTGCATAGAATCAGGATGGCTGCATCAGGAATTTGCCAAGGCAATGGCAGACCACGCGCGTGATGTGGAGAATGGAGACAAAAAGGTTGTGGGTCAAAATTGCCATACCATGGATCATGAGCCTTATGATATCCCCATTTTTTATCCTGAGCCGGAGGGAACATTAGCCTCCCAAAAAAGTAAAATAGAAAAATTAATGAACAAAAGGGATTCTAAAAAAGCTGAAGCTGCTCTAAATGAATTAAAAAGGGCAACAACTGCTGATGAGAATGTAATGCCCGCTGTAATGCAGGCAGTTTCCCAGGGTTGCACCCTTGGCGAAGTTTGTAATGTATGGCGGGATATTTACGGAATTTGGAAAATACCATTTAATGGATAGTATTTATATAGTATAGCTTTTAATGAAAATTATTCTGTAACTGTTGTAGACTCAGCTTTGGCTCCTGACAGCTAAAGTTAGAACCGGATCCAATTATTTTTAAAAAACTGAATAGTTACATTATTTTTTCAAAAAAAGCAGAGGCAGAAAAATGACAAACAGAAGATTAAGAGTTATAATGGCAATACCAGGTTTTGATGGACACTGGAGAGGTGCCACTGTTGTAACAAGAGCCCTCAGGGATGCAGGGATGGAAGTAATTTATATGGGCCAGCAACAGCCCGATGCAATTGTAAATGCGGCACTGGCCGAAGATGTGGATGTTATCGGACTAAGCGTGTACGCCGCTGGCCATTTACTTTTGATAAATAAAGTAATAAAAGGGATGAAAGAAAAAAAGATTAATGACAAACTTCTGGTGGTTGGAGGAATTATCCCCCAGCCGGACATTCCTAAACTAAAAGAGATGGGAGTGGGAGAAATTTTTCCCCCGGGTTCCCCTTTAAAAAAGATTGTCACTTATATAGAAGATAATGGGCGGACAGTAACACAGCAGGCTGCTGCTGTTTAACAATTTATTCTCCTGTTTTCAGGCTCTCCAGGAAAACAGGAGAATATCATATCCCTTTCATGCGGCATTTGCCTATATTTATTGAGAAGTTACCCCCTTAGACACTAACTGCTTAATGCTTCTAAATATTTTTAAAAATCCGATAACTCAAAAAAGAATCCTCCGTTTTAAGGAGATCAAACGGGCATATCTTTCACTTATCATCCTTCTGTTTCTTTATGTTGTAAGCCTTGGCTCGGAACTTGTCTGCAACAACATCCCCGTCTATGTAAAATTTGATGGGAAATCATTTTTTCCGATTTTCAAATTTTATCCTGAAAGTACATTTGCAAATAATAATAAAAAAACAAGACCCGATTATAAAACCTTAAACAAGGGCGAAGCATTTCAGAAAAATTCCGATAATTACATGGTCTTTCCCCCCATCCCTTTTGGGCCCTTTGAAATTATGGATCCCGAATCCATAGATATTCAAAATTCTGTTTATGTAATTCTGACCCCTGCACCGATAATTGGGATGGTTAATATAAAAAAAGACTATTCCATAAAAAAAGCTACATCCTTTAAAACTTTTATAAATGAAAATAATGATAAAACAAAAGGGATTATACTAACCGATTATTTCAATCTCTCCAAAAAAATAAAAAAAGGGATAGATCTAAGATTTAATAATAAAGATGCCCCATACGCAGAATATGAAATAAAAGGCCTCCACGAAAAAATTATTCAAATTTCCCTTTCTGAATACAGACCACGAAAAAGAGCTCCAAAGACTGTAAGGTTAACATTCAGGGAGATTTATAAGGATAAAAGCAATACCTTTAAATTTTATTTTTATAAGATCATGGAATCGGGGCAGGACAAAATTATAAATAAAAACCCCGGGGAACAGGAATGGAGCAATATTCTATCTGGTGATAAAACAAAAATTATCAAACTGGTGAAAAAAAGATTTTCGGCTCCTGTTGATCCAATAATTCTTTCAATACTGGGGAAAAATTATACTGCACGTTTTCAAAAACAGGGGGTAAGGTTCCCCCACCCCCCTGTTTCAAACCATTTTATGGGGATCGACGGGGCAGGGAGAGATGTTACCGCAAGGATTCTCTATGGCCTTCGAACATCTCTTTCCTTTGCTATTCTGCTGGTTATATTCTCCATGGCTATTGGTATGGCGGCAGGGGCTGTGCAGGGCTACTACGGAGGGTTTATAGATATTACAGGGCAGAGGTTTCTGGAAATATGGAGCGCACTCCCTTTTCTTTATATAATGATTTTGATGGGTTCTGTTTACGGTCGGAGTTTTATTCTTCTTCTTTTTTGTTATGGAATTTTTAACTGGATAGGAATTTCATATTATATACGGGCAGAATTTCTCCGTCTGCGAAAGCAGCCCTTTGTTGAAGCTGCACAATGTATGGGGATATCCTCCCCGGTAATAATTTTCAGACATATTCTTCCCAATGCCCTTGTCCCTGCAATAACTTTTTTTCCTTTTTCCCTTGTAAGCGCCATAGGCTCACTTGCCGCCCTTGATTATCTGGGATTTGGATTACCCCCGCCCACACCTAGCTGGGGCGAACTTTTGTTCCAGGCTCAACAGTACAGGTGGGCATGGTGGCTTGTACTATATCCATCCGCAGCTCTTTTTATTGTTATGCTCTGTGGTGTTTTCATAGGGGAAGGGATACGTA
>JAUVKE010000445.1 GCA_030592105.1 Desulfobacteraceae bacterium | reverse complement strand
TCCTGGGACAGTCATTTATGGGGACCTAAAGCAAGTAAAAAAATACTTGTAACTGTTGAAAAAATAGTTACAACCGATTTTATAAGAGAACATTCTGCTTTAGTAAAGCTTCCCGGTCACATGGTGGAATCTGTTTCTTATGCTCCTTTTGGTGCACATCCGGTCAGTTTTATAAGTCAGGGGATCAAATCTTTTGACTCCTACGGAGATGACTATGAATTTATTAATGAGTATAAAAGAGGAGTTAAAAACCCTGACCTCATAGCTAAATGGCTTGAAGAGTGGATATTTGATCTTGACAGCCACGAGGATTATCTTAAAAAAATCGGTGCAAAGAAACTGGATTATCTTAAGCAAAATGGAAAAAAGAATGCATGGAAAAATAATGCAGAGGAAAAACTTCATAATATTTCAACAACAGATAAGGCAACTGATCAGGAAACCATGGTAGTAATTGCTTCACGAATAATTGTGCAGCAGGTCATCAAAAAATCCTTTAGAGTTATTCTTGCCGGTGCCGGTATGGCATCACTGGCATCGTGGCTCGCATATTATAAATTAAAAAAAGATGGTTATGATCTAGAAATAATGTCCGGTTCTGGGATATTTGGCTATGCGCCAAGGCCATTTGATTCATGTTTTGCATCTATACATAACATCCCTTATTGCAAAATGTTAACAGACACCCTTGATATTTACGGTGTGATTGTTGGTGGTCCAAATTCCATGGCTTTAAGCGTTTTAGGAGCAGGCCAGATTGATAAAAATGGCAATGTTAATTCAACAAAAATAGGTAACTCCTATATAACAGGTTCCGGCGGGAGTAATGATGCAGCAAACGCCAGAGAGGTTGTTATTCTTGCAGAGCAGTCATCAAGACGATTTGTGGATAGAGTACCTTATATAACCTTCCCTGGAAATAATGTAAAAATAATAATATCTTCCATGGGAATTTATAAAAAACAAAAAAAGAATGATGAATTTATTTTGACAGGATATTTTTCGGATTTTTCGTTGACAAATAAGAATAAAATCATAAATAAAATTAAGCATAACTGTGGATGGGATCTGAAAATTTCAGAAGATATCACTCAAACAGACTACCCATCAACAGATGAGCTTATTTTGTTACGGTCATTTAGCTTATAATATAAACTTACATGAACATTTTGTTTTTTATTTATCACAAAGTGATAAATATTTTTATAAGGGGGTTGGTTGTGGAAAATAAAAATAATACTATTCAACAATTCAGCGAGCAACAGGGAGATGCACTTGTAAAGCTTGCCCGGCGGACAATTATGGAAAAACTCGGGCAGACAACAGATAAAGCAGATTCTCAAAAACTTGATGAGGCATTAAAAGATGCAGCTTTTCAAGCTCGCCGCGGAACATTTGTAACTCTTAAAAAAGGGGGCGCATTGCGTGGCTGTATAGGCAGTCTGACTGGAACTGAAATAATCCCGGACAATGTGCGTGATAACGCTGTTAATGCTGCATTTCGTGATTTTCGTTTTAATCCCCTTACAACTGATGAAGTAAAAGATCTGGATATAGAAATAAGCATACTTACTGAACCAGAGCCGCTTGAATATACAGACAGCGCTGACCTGATTTCCAAACTGCATGTCAATGTGGATGGTGTTATTATACGTAAGGGACGTGCAAGTGCTACATTTTTACCACAGGTGTGGGAACAGTTACCTAAGCCGGATGAATTTTTGTCTCATCTTTGCCTCAAGGCAGGAATATCCGCTGATGCCTGGCAAAAGACCAAGCTTGAAATTATGACTTATCAGGTTCAATATTTTGAAGAATAGGGTCAGTATTAAAAAAGTAACTACTCAGGCATTTATAGATAAAAAGGCTGAAGGCAAAAGGAATGCACGGTTGCACATCCTTTTTATCTTCAGCCTGATGAGAATAATATTTTTTAAACTTTAGGCCTTGGTAAAAGTCCGGCCCGTTCTACTATTTCAGGTACTTTCTGTTCCCATTCAATAGCCATGATATGGAAACCGGCTACTCCTTTAACTTCTTTAAGGCGCTCAATTGATTCTACAGCAATCTTTATTCCTTCTTCTGCCATCTTTTCCTTGGGAACACCTGCCATGCGCTTGATAAGTTCATCAGGAACATCCATTCCAGGAACCCTGTTCTTCATGTATTTTGCCATTCCTACAGTTTTCATGGGTGTAATCCCAGCAAGAACTGCTACCTTTTCATGAAGGCCGCGATCACAAACACCTTTCATCCAGGTTTCAAATTTGTCAAGATTATAAATACATTGAGTCTGAACAAAATCAACACCTGCTTTAGCTTTTTTTGCCAGGCGAGCGACTCTGAGTTCAAAAGGATCTGCAAAAGGATTAGCTGCAGCT
>JAUVKE010000455.1 GCA_030592105.1 Desulfobacteraceae bacterium | reverse complement strand
TAATATAACTCCTGATCCAGAATTCGATTATGTTGACTGGCCGTCAGGCAGTGAATATAGAAACCGTCAGGTTGCTCTGGGTAAGCAGCTTTTTAAACTTATGGGAATAACAAGAGAAGATAAAATTAAAAGGGCTCAATGGTCGGAACGAGGCTTTCGTTTTTTTGATGCTCCGGCGGCGATTGTTATTACAGCAAACCAGTCTCTGACATTAGCTCCACTTGCACTTGACATAGGAGCTGTTATGCAAAGTATATGTCTTGCAGCAATGGCTTTTAACCTGGGAACGTGCATTGAAAATCAGGGAATAATGTATTCTGGGGTAATACGAAAATATGCTGATATCCCTGAATCCCGTCTGCTGATAACGTCTATTGCAATAGGTTACTCTAACACTGATTTCCCTGCAAATAAAGTGGAAAGTGAAAGAGCATCTATTGATAGTTTAACCACATGGTGCGGATTATAAAAATCAGGCTGTTTTAAAAAAGCTGGGACAATGCCTGTTTTGCAATTGATAGAGTGTTAAATTACTGGTTTTCATTTTGCGATTCATCAATTTTGTTTTTTACTGTTGCTTCAACTGTGTTATAAACATCTGTAAATGTCTCGTGGAAACTTGATGGCGAAAGCCTTCCTGCTTCAATAAATTTAACAATTACTTCTTTTGTGACCTTTAAAATTTGTTCATTTAATGATGTCATTTTATATTCCTGAATTATTCAGTTATATACATAAAATATATGTATATGGTGTTTAAACAAATATTCTTTGTAACTGTTCAGCTGCATAAAAGATATTGATTACGTACACGCTTCAGGTCTGATCTGATTAAAACAATTGAAATTGTTTAAACGCGTTAGAAGACGTTAAGAAAGAACCATTAGAACTAAATTTATTTGCATTATTTTCTGGTATATCGTTGTACATATTTATATTCTGTCCCCTTCCTGCCTGTCTATATTTTTGATCAGAAAGACAGAAGTATTATTAACCGGCGGTTTAGGGCGTATGCGTGCATATTCCTTAAATTCACGGGGAATATCCAAAACCGGTTTATCATCCAAAAGACGTCTCAAGCCTTTTTCATAGATCCGGTATGAAAGCTTTATTCCATTATCAAGCGTTTTTGCAAAATAGGTAAAAATTTCATTTTTGGGACGGGCATCAGCACCAACCATGACCATCTGAACCTTTTCGTGCGCAGGTAAAGATAAATGGTTTCCTGAAATAATACGAATAGAGTCAGTTAGTTCAAGGGCTTTGATAAGATTTTGGGAAAGGTTTGCATATTTCGGAATCTGTTCAATGCCGATGCCTTTAATTCCGTATTGTTTGTAAAGAGATACAAGACTCATCGGCAAAGGCCCGCTTCCGATAAAGACGACCATGTCGTTTGGCTTTAGAACCCCTCCTTTATATTCCATATGCGCCAGCTCAAGATAATTGGGATAAAATTTAAAACGCTTAAGCAACCCCCAGGGATCCGGAGCATCAATAATCGACTGGACGAACTCAATCTCCATTTTCAGCCCATATATTTTTTTCAGACATGAGATATGTTTTATGACCGGCTTAAGTTTTTTATCGTAAAGTATTTCTTCAACATCTTGATCATCAATATCTATCGCCGCCAGGCTGTTCAGTCTTTCAAAATGCAAGCGAAAAGTATCGGCAGGTTTGTAAAGTATTTCTTTATCCGTAAGATTGCAAATGGAAGAATAAATATCTAAAAATTCATCTTTAACGTAATGCAGGCTGCTTTTTTTCATCCCTCCAGCTCCGCAAAAACGGTGGTATTGTTTACCAGTCCGGTTGGAAGAATCTCTTTGACTATTTTAAAGCCTTTGATATCCGAAGGCCGTACAGGTTCATACAAAACAGCGCGCATACCTGTATAAGTTCGAAAAATAATAAAAGCATTTTTCCGCTTTTTCAGAATTCTGCTCAGGCTTTTAAAGATACGCACCTTCGGTTCCGCCAGGGCAGCGACAAGAGCTATATCCCAATCGAGTTTTTCAAGATCCAAATCGTCGCTGTGTATAATTTCAACCTCTTTTTCCAGGCCAAGAGACTGAATCACCCTTGTTGACAGTTTTGCTGTTTCTTTAGAAGACTCCAGGCCGATTGAGCGTATGGCATATAAACGGCTCAACAGAATCAGGCTCAGAGGAACAGCGCCGCATCCGATAAAAATCAGTCTGCTGTTGTTTGTAATATACCTGGCCTTTACCTGGTTTCTTATCAGCGTATCATAACGGGGATAAAGCGGAAATGCTTTAAGGGTTTCCCACGGGT
>JAUVKE010000503.1 GCA_030592105.1 Desulfobacteraceae bacterium | reverse complement strand
TTTGCCTTAGTTCCCAGGCAAGCTGCCCATAACCTACATCAACTGCAAAAACCTGCTTTGCCCCATTTTGCAGCAGGCAATCTGTAAAACCTCCGGTAGATGCTCCCACATCAAGGCAGACCATACCATCAACATTTATCCCGAATGTTTTTACAGCTTTTGCCAGCTTAATGCCACCTCTGCCCACATATGGAATATCATTACCTTTTATAATAATATCAGCATTTTCAGAAACACCAATGCCGGGTTTATCTAATAGTTGATTGTTCACAAATACTTTGCCTGCCATTATTATGGCACGCGATCGGCTGCGATTTTGCACCAGGCCTTTTTCTACAATTATCTGATCAAGCCTTTTTTTTGACATAAGGATTCGGTAAATATTGATTAAATAGTTGAATGAGAATTATAAAAATTTTATCCAAAAATTTCTTTTGCTGCTTTGACTATGGCATCAGCATCAATATTATATTTAGCTCTAAGAAGTTTTTGCGGTCCATGTTCAATAAATGTATCCGGTATTCCCAAAGATTTAAGATAAAAACCTGATATCCGGTTTTTATTCAGACATTCCAAAACTCCACTTCCAAATCCACCCTGGATAACATTCTCCTCTATGGTGATGATACGCGGTATCTCTTCAGCTAAAGAACATATAAGCTCTTCATCTACTGGTTTTACAAATCTGCAATTTACAATTGTACTTTCTATTCCCTGATCAGACAGGATTGAGTGGGCAGAAAGAGCATCATCAACTGTTTTTCCGACTGCTAATATGAGAATATCTTTCCCTTTTTTTAATATTTTTCCTTTTCCTACAGATAATGGGATTTTACCGGCTTTTACAGGAACAGAAGGTACCGTTCCTCTTGGGTATCTTAAAGCTACAGGTCCGTCATGATAAAGAGCAGTTATAAGCATCCTGCCAAGTTCCTCACCATCTGCCGGAGCCATTATCACCATATTGGGCAGGCTTCTTAAATAAGAAAAATCAAAAGCTCCGTGATGTGTAGGTCCATCAGCACCTACTATTCCTCCTCTGTCAATGGCAAAAACCACATGAAGAGAATCAAGGCATACATCATGAATAATTTGATCGTATGCACGCTGAAGAAAAGTTGAATATATGGCTACAACCGGTTTAAATCCTTCAATAGCTAATCCTGCGGCAAATGTAACACCATGCTGTTCGGCAATTCCAACATCAAAAAACCTGTCAGGAAAGATTTGTTTAAATTCTCCAAGGCCTGTTCCTTCGGGCATGGCAGCAGTAACAGCAACAATCTTTTCATCTTTTTCAGCAAGTTTTACAAGTGTATCCCCAAAAATTTCCGTAAAAGTCGGTTTTTTCTGTCTGCTGACAAGTGATTCTCCTGATTCCATTTCAAAACCCGATACTCCGTGAAAATATTCCGGTTTTTTTTCAGCAGGAAGATAACCTTTCCCTTTTTTTGTTGTAACATGAAGAAAAACCGGTTCATCAAGATTTTTTATATTGTTTAATATTTTTATCAGATGATTCAGATTATGTCCGTCTATAGGGCCGAAATAGTCAAAATTAAAAGCTTCAAATAATATTCCAGGTGTAGTAAACGATTTGAATGATTCTTCAGAACGTTTTGCAATTCGATATATGTCTTCCCCAAATTTTGGAAGTGATCTAAGAAATTCCCCAATTTCTTTTCGCAATGCCTGAATTTTTTTTGCGGAAAATGTTCTGCTCAGCAATGATGAGAGTGCGCCAACATTACGTGAAATAGACATATCATTATCATTTAAAATCACTATAAGATTTTTATGAATACCTCCCGCCTGATTCAGACCTTCATATGCCAGGCCTGAAGTCATTGAGCC
>JAUVKE010000508.1 GCA_030592105.1 Desulfobacteraceae bacterium | reverse complement strand
TTTTCCTCAATGGGAATTTGAATCAATATGGGAAGCTCCTCACACTCGTGGTCTGTTTGAACCTGTTATAACAGAACCTGATGATTATGAACAGCTTCTCCTTGATATACTGTCAAACCCCAATATTTGTTCTAAAGAGTGGATTATAAGACAGTATGATCATGAAGTACAGGGAACAAGTGTAATAAAGCCACTTGTTGGAAATAATCGGGATGTAAACAGTGATGCTGCTGTTTTAAGGCCTGTTCTTGATTCTTCCAAAGGTCTTGCCTTTGCGCAGGCGCTTTTACCTCATTATTCCGCTATAGATGCTTATCATATGACATCCTGCACTATTGACGAAGCTGTAAGAAGATTAATTGCTGTGGGTGCAGATCCTGAACATATTGGTGGGGTTGATAATTTTTGCTGGCCGAATATACAATATCATCCTGTTAATAATCCAGATGGCAGGTTTAAGGCTGCTCAGCTTGTAAGATCATGCATGGCACTTCGCGAAACATGTCTTGCTTATGAAATCCCGCTTCTCTCTGGAAAAGACAGCATGTATGTTGATGGATACTTGTCAGGACATTATAATGAGACGCACAAAATATCTGCCCTGGAAACTCTTCAGTTTTCAACTGTCGGTGTTATTGACGATATAGATAAATGTGTTACAATGGAGAGCAAGTTTTCAGGAGATCTTGTATATATCATCGGGAATACTCAAAATGAGCTGGGTGGATCTGAATATTATGATCATCTTGGATATGCAGGATTAAACGTGCCCGAAGTTTTTTTAGATAGTTTTAAAATATTATATAAAAAGCTGTCAATAGCGATTCAGGAAGATATAGTTGCCTCAGCTCATGGTATATACAGGGGAGGGTTGGGAGTCCACCTTGCCATGGTAGCAATGGGCGGAGGTCTGGGAGCTACGGTTTATCTTGATAAAGTTCCTTTTAAAGGGACAAAGCGAAATGATCTGATTTTATTTTCAGAATCCCCGGGCAGGTTTATTATAACTGTTGCTCCAGAAAACAGGCAGGGTTTTGAGAGGATTTTCAAAGGGGTTAAATATGCCTGTGTAGGAAAAATAACGAGTGAATTGGATAATCTAAAAGTATATGGGCTGAGCAATAGCAGCATAATTGATCTCCCTCTTAATCAACTCAGGTCTGCCTGGAAAAAACTTTTTGCTGAACAGGTTTGATTTATGGATAAAATTTTTGCCATAGGTGATATACATGGCCAGTTTGACAAACTGTTTCTTCTTATGAATAAGATTGATATTGATTTTAAAAAAGATATACTTGTCTTTCTTGGTGATTATATTGATAGAGGGCCTGATACATTCAAAGTAGTAGAATATCTGATTGATTTAAAAAAAAAATGGAGTAACCTGATTTTTTTAAAAGGAAATCACGAGGAATTACTGGAAAAATACCTTGCAGGAATTGACCGAAGCAATTTTCTTTTTAATGGAGGCCAGCAAACTCTTGAAAGTTATTTAAAAGAGAATCAGAAATCGATCAATGCTATTCCGGAAAAACATTTGGATTTTTATAATTCGCTTGATTATTATTATGAGACAGAAAAATATATTTTTGTGCATGCAGGATTAAAAGATAAGATTCCTCTTGCCAGTCAAGATGTATCTGATCTTTTATGGATAAGGGAAAAATTTATTAAATCGAAGTATGATTTTGGCAAACAGGTTGTTTTTGGGCACACTCCTTTTGCACACCCGCTTGTTTTGCCTAATAAAATAGGAATAGACACAGGCGCT
>JAUVKE010000486.1 GCA_030592105.1 Desulfobacteraceae bacterium | reverse complement strand
GCAAAAAGTTTCTGTAGATGCAGGCTTTTCATGTCCAAACAGAGACGGTATAATCTCAACAAAGGGATGTATATTCTGCAACGATAAGGGGTCAGGTTCCGGTGATTTTCTAAAAGGACTAACAATAGCAGAACAGATTTTAAACGGGCAAAAAGTTCTTATAAGGAGGTATAAGGCAAAAAAATTCATAGCCTATTTTCAGGCATTTTCCAATACTTATGCACCTGTTGACAAGTTAAAAAAGGCATATGACGAAGCATTGAATGTAAACGGAATGGTGGGTCTATCCATAGGGACAAGGCCGGATTGCGTTGATGAACCAATTCTGAATCTTTTACAGGGTTATACTGAAAAGCATCTTATCTGGATAGAGTATGGTCTCCAGTCTGTTCATGATAAAACCCTGTTAAGGATAAATAGAGGCCACGATTTTAACTCTTTTAAAGATGCAGTTAAAATAACAAAAAACAGAGGGATTAAAATTTGCGTTCATGTTATACTTGGACTTCCGGGTGAAAATAGAAGCCACATGCTGGAAACTGCAAGAGTTATATCCAGGCTTGGCATAGATGGCATTAAGATACATCTCTTGTATGTTATTAAGGGGACAAAGTTAGAGGCTCTCTATAATGCAGGGGAGTACAAGTGCCTTGGCTTAAATGAATACGCATCTATTGTGTGTGATTTTCTTGAACTTATACCGGACAATGTAATAATTCAACGTCTTACAGGTGATCCTCATCCTGAAGAGCTTGTTGCTCCGGTCTGGGCACTTGACAGAAATACCACATTCAAACTTATCAAGGGAATTCTGGAAAAAAGGGATTCCTGGCAGGGGAAATTTGCAATATGAAAATATTACTTACAAATGATGATGGTATATGGGCAAAAGGACTTCTGGCACTTTACGACAGGTTTAAGGTTAATCATGATGTAATAGTGGTTGCTCCTGACAGGGAGAGAAGTGCAGTGGGACATGGGATTACCCTGAAAACGCCATTGCGTTTTGCAAAAGTTCCTTTGTCAACTAATGGTGATAAGGGGTATGCAGTTAATGGTACACCTGCTGACTGTGTTAAGTTGAGTATTATGGAAATTTTGGATTCAAAGCCGGATATGGTCATTTCGGGAATAAATTCAGGTGCCAATACAGGCATAAATATTAATTATTCAGGAACAGTTGCTGCAGCAAGAGAAGCAACATTATACGGTATACCTTCCATAGCAGTCTCCATAGATAGTTTTAAAACGGAATATTATGAAGAAGCTGCTCTTTTTACAGAAAATTTGTCTGCCAAAATAGTGACGCATGGGCTTCCACCAAAAACATTTCTTAATGTAAATATACCTGATGTGCCAGCAGACAAAATATCAGGAGTCACAATCGGCAAGCAATCTCTTTTACCGCTTGATGAGGCTTTTCAAAAAAGAAGCGATCCCAGGGATTATCCATATTACTGGCATTTTTGTGATTTATCCAAGATGTCCCATGATCCTGAAGTTGATCAGTCGATTATTTTTAATAATTATATTTCTATAACTCCCATCAGATGCGATACAACAGCTTATGGGTTCATTGATGAGTTAAAGATGTGGAATCTTTAGAGATTTTTATATATGAAAAAACAATTTATAGATAATTTAACATCAGGTAGCACCATAAATGATATTTTTATTCTTTCAGAGAAAAATGTTTCTCAAAAAAAAGATGGAAATAATTTTTTAAATATCTCTATTTCAGATAAAACAGGCACTGTCAGAGGTGTGGTCTGGAATAATGTTGATGAGTTAATAGAGAGTGTTTCCACAGGAGATTTAGTCCATATAAATGGTAATGTTTCCGAATATAAGGGGGGCTTACAGGTTGTTGTTAAAAAAATGGAGCCATATCAGATGGAATCTGTAGATTTTTCAGCATTTCTCCCTTCTACAAGCCATGATATCGACAATATGTACAGCCGCCTTTTACAGATAATAGATTCCATAAAAACTGTTTATTATAAAAAACTGCT
>JAUVKE010000158.1 GCA_030592105.1 Desulfobacteraceae bacterium | reverse complement strand
GGAACAGGCCGGATGAAAAGGGAGATTTGCAATAATATCCCCGGATCGGATGGAGACTATCCCATTTTGTATGTCATTTGGTTCTGCCCACAAAATAGGCCTGGTAATCGATTCTGTTTCACTTAAAAGTACTGCGCATACAACTCCGTCAAAATCTGGACGGGTAACAATTCTCATTAATATATTCTCCGAAAAATAAAAGACAGGATTAAATGAACGCTGAACATCCAACTTGTGGAATATTTTCATCCTGCCTGATTTATACTTTTCAATTTATAACTATTCAGCGTCGCTGATTTTAAACATGCTTCGGTTATACCTGAAGTTATACATATCAGCTGAATAGTTGCTTCAATTTTAGATTTCAAGTCATTAACGGCTACATTCAAGTTTTCAGGCTTAGGGGCTCGCTCAAAAATAAATTAGTAAAATTCCTTAATTCATCATTTATAATTCACAATTTATCATTTTTATATAAAAGGTTATGCATTATCCAGATTAATTTCAACCAGCATTACAGATGCATTAACTTCAGCAGGGTTATTAATTTTAAAAAAACCAGCATGGGAAATCACCAGGGACTCCCCCTTTTTCAGGCGTTTCTGGCTCTTTCCTGTTAAAACATCAACCGATTTATCAAGTACTATTATATGAACCAATGTTCCTGGATCGACTTCGGTTTCATGGCTGCCACCAGGATAGATTAAAATTCTGCTGGTTTTATTACCTTCCTGTTTTTCAATTAAGACCTCCCGCCCCCAGGAATAGAAGGCTGTCTGATGCCGACGATGTTCAACCCGCCCCTCTTCCTTTAACTTTAGAACAATCGATTTAACATCCCTGCTGTTTTCAATATCTGACACAAATATTGAATCAGAAGTCTCCACAACCACAATATCTTTAAGATGGTTTGTGGCAATCAGCCTTTTTTCCCCCATGATAAAGCAGTTACTGGTTTCATTTGTAATAACATTCCCCTCAATAACATTCCTGTTTTCATCTTTTGGGGAAAAATCATAAATAGTCTTCCATGACCCAATGTCACTCCACCCAAAATCAGATGGTAAAACAACACCTTTATCTGTTTTCTCCATTACGGCATAATCTATGGAAATATCAGGGAGTTGTTCATACTCTATTTTGGTCAGGGTCTCATTGGCCAAAAGAAAACCTGTGAGTTTATCATAAAGATCAGGTTGAAATTTTTTAAACTCTTCTATTATAACAGAAGCTTTAAAGGCAAACATCCCGCTGTTCCAGAAAAAATTACCAGCTTTAATATACCCGGATGCAATTTCACCCTTCGGTTTTTCCACAAATGCCCCCATTTTCAGCGCTTGACTTTCGCCCTCCTCCGTTTCCACCTTTTGTCCCCCTTCAATGTAGCCATATCCTGCTTCCGGATAGAGAGGCTTGATTCCAAAGGTGACAATATACCCGCTTTGGGCCAGGGATGCTGCTTCCTGAACCTTTTGATGAAATTTGAATGTATCCTTTATTATATGGTCAGCAGGAAATACAAATATTACAGGATCATTTGCTGTTTTAATAATATCCAGGACTGCAAATAAAATTGCAGGAGCAGTATTTCTGCCGCAAGGTTCATAAAGAACGCGCCCTTCGGGTTCAACACCGATCCATTCAAGATGCCTGGCAATTTCATGGTAATGTTCAACCCCGCATACCACCTTAAGCATATCCTTGCTCAACACAGGAGAAAGTCTGTTTATTGTGTTTTGAATAAGGGAATCTTCCCCCATGAATTTTACCAGTTGCTTTGGATGCAGGTCCCTTGATACCGGCCATAAGCGTGTCCCTGATCCTCCGGCAAGTAAAACCGAATACGCATTGTTTATGGCACAGAGTTTATCTTTTTGCATATCTGTTTTTACCCCTTCCGTTGTTGGGTGTACTTTTAAGAAATGCCTTTGTCTGTACAGCATCATATCCGAACAAGGTATTTACTTCTTTTTTCAGTTCATGGCTGCATTGTACATTATTATTGCTTGATATATCAAGGATTGTATCTGTTTTCCCTGGGTCACTAAGGAGAATATAACTTTTGCATGTTCCTGGGTACTTTTTTAAAATATCCCGCAGTTCAAGAAGAAGCTCTCTTTTTAATTTTGTAAGATCAAGATTAAAAATAACACTTGCGACCCAGGTTTCCTCAGCCTTCTCAATGGGAACAAGGGTATCAGCCAAAATTTTTATATTTTTTTCGTCTTTCTGGAGGCTTCCCTGAACAAAAAGAGGATTATCTTCAATCAAAAGGTCACACACAGTCAGATAAACAGAGGGGAAAACCACCACCTCAAAGGAACCGTGCATATCCTCCATTGTTAAAAATGCCATCAAGTCATTCTTTTTTGTCTTGATTATTTTGATATCCCGTATAATTCCGCCGAGTCTCACAAGAGATTCATCAGCTTTTTCACCTGCTTCAGCAGAATTTGTATTGGCGAATTTTTTAAGGAGTTTGTTATATTTGTCCAGAGGATGCCCTGTTACGTAAAAACCTAAAAATTCCTTTTCAAAAGTCAAAAACTGTTTTTCATCCCACTCATCGATTTCAGGAATCCTGGGCGTATTTATGGAGATTTTATTTGCTCCGCCCATATCAAAGAGACTCATCTGGGGATCTGATTTTTCTTTTTGCATTCTCTGCCCATGATTCAGGGCATTTTCTAAAACAGCCATCATACGACTCCGATATTCATTGGTCGAATCAAATGCACCACACTTTATAAGACTCTCCACAACCCTTTTATTCATTTTTTTCAGTTCCACCCGCTCACAAAAATCGAATAATGAGGCAAAAGGCTTTTCTTTGCCGGCATCTATAATAGATTCAATTGCACCTTCTCCAACATTTTTAACTGCTGCAAGGCCGAATCTTATTTTTAAATCTTTAACAGAAAATTCCTTTCCACTTTCATTAATATCAGGGGGAAGAACCTCTACACCACAATTTTTACACTCTGCTATATATTTTACAACATTATCTGTGGTGTGCATTTCACTTGTGAGGAGTGCCGCAAGGTACTCCACAGGAAAATGAGCTTTTAAATATGCTGTGTGATAAGCAATCAAAGCATATGCCGCACTATGGGACTTATTAAAACCATAACCGCCGAATTTTTCGATCAGATCAAAAATCTGCGTTGCTTTTTTTTCATCTATTCCATTTTTAATACCGCCGCTTACAAACCGTTGTCTGTGCCTGGCCAGAATAGAAAATATCTTTTTCCCCATGGCTTTTCTCAGGTCATCCGCCTCTGCCATGGAATAGCCTGCCAAAAGGCCGGCAATTTTCATAACCTGTTCCTGATAAACAATAACCCCGTAAGTCTCTTTTAAAACAGATTCCAGCTGAGGGACTATATACTCCACCTTTTGTACCCCATGCTTTCTATCAACAAAATCGTCAACCATTCCACTATCCAGGGGACCCGGGCGGTAAAGTGCCACAAGCGCAATAATATCATCAAAGCATTCCGGCTTCATCCTTATTAAAAGATTTTTCATCCCGGAACTTTCCAGCTGAAAAACTCCGGTTGTCTCTCCGGATGCAAGAAGAACATATGTCTTGGGATCATCCAGGGGAGTATTCTGCAAATCCGGAGGCACCTTTTTTTGATCTTTGATAAGGGAAAGGGTATTATCTATAACTGTAAGGTTTCTAAGGCCGAGAAAATCAAATTTTACCAATCCGATCTTTTCAACATATTTCATATCGAACTGGGTTACCACCTCCCCCTTTTTTCCTTTATATAAAGGGAGATATTCCACAAGGGGTTTATCCGAAATAACAACCCCGGCTGCATGGGTAGATGCGTGCCTGGTCAAGCCTTCCAGGGTTTTACAGATTTGAATAAGATCATCAATTTCAGGTTTTGTTTCCGCAAGCTCCAGTATTCTGGGTTCCTGCTCCAATGCATCATGAAGGCTGATATTTATTACATCAGGGACCATCTTGGCTATTGCATCGACCTCCTTTAAAGGGATATCGAGTGCTCTTCCAACATCCCGGATCACGGCCCTGGTTTTCATTTTCCCAAAGGTTATGATCTGAGCGACATAGTCCCCTCCGCCATACTTATCAACAACATATTGAAATACTTTTTCCCGCCCGTTTATACAAAAATCGACATCAATATCAGGCATGCTTTTTCTGGCAGGATTTAAAAATCGCTCAAAAATAAGACCATGTTCAATGGGATCAAGATCTGTAATAGCCAGGGAATACGCCACCAGGCTTCCTGCTGCAGACCCCCGTCCGGGGCCCACAGGTACGCCGTTTTCCCTGGCATACTTTATAAAATCAGCAACTATCAGAAAATATCCTGGAAATCCCATATCAATTATAATGGAAATTTCAGTTTCCAGGCGGTCATTATATATTTTTTCTTCGACATCAGGATTTTTTTTCCTGATCGTTTTTAAAACACGCTCATAACCTTCATGAACCTCTTTTTTAAATGCATCATCGATATTTAAATCTGACTGGGAATCGAATTTCGGAAAATGATATGTATTAAAATCAAATTCAACATTACACCGTTTTGCTATTTCCGATGTATTGGAAATAGCGCCGGGATAATCTCCAAATGCAGAACGCATCTCATCTGGTGATTTAAAATAGAGCTGATCTGTACTGAATTTAAACCGGTTTTCATCCTTGATCGTATTTCCGGTCTGAATGCATAATAATACCTCATGGGCCCTGACATCCTGCCGGTCAAGGTAATGGCAGTCATTTGTGGCAACCAGGGGGATAGAAATTCTTTTGCTCATATGCAAAAGTTCCATATTGACTTTTTCCTGAATATCAATACCGTTACTCTGGACCTCCAGAAAAAAATTCCCGTCTCCAAATATCTTCCGATAAAATTGAGCTGCCTGCTCAGCCTCATCATTTTTTCCCTGCTTTATCAGCATAGGAATTTCGCCGTGAAGGCATGCTGAAAGGGCAATAAGACCTTTAGCATGCTGCTGCAAAAGATTTTTATCAACACGGGGCTTATAGTAAAATCCCTCAAGCTGAGCAATGGACGCAAGTTTGCAGAGATTTTGGTACCCTTCCAGGGTTTCAGCCAGAAGCACCAGGTGGGAAAGGCCTTTGTTATCGTCGGGGGTTCTATCTGCTATTGTTCTTGGTGCAACATAAACTTCACATCCGATAATCGGTTTTATACCGGCAGCTTTTGCCTTTTCATAAAACTCAACTGCGCCGAACATAACCCCGTGGTCGGTAAAAGCCACTGAGTTCATACCAAACTCTTTTACCCTGGCCAAAAGCGGATCTATCCTGATGGCTCCATCAAGGAGGCTGTAGTTTGTGTGGAGATGAAGATGAACAAATGATTCTGTCATTTTATAATTAAGGTCCCGTTAATTTTAATGGTTTAGCTGGGATTATGATGGATTTTAACGAAGAAGTTATATGACTTTTCAGATGCTTAATTTCACAAAAATAGAGGGCGGAAGGCGCACACAACATCCCCATGACCGATAACATCGGTGAAATCATTTATATAAACGGCATACCCTATCGAGCACAACAAAATATGAAAATGAGATAGCGTTTAATGGCATTTTATAAATTAGTAGAATTCCTTAATTCATAATTTGTAATTCACAATTTACCATTTTCATATAAAACATCTATACATACATTTACCACCGCTGGTTAATCAATCAAGGCGATAATTAGGGGCTTCCTTGGTAATAATAACATCATGCACATGGCTTTCACGCAGGCCCGCCGCACTCATCTTTATAAACCTGGATTTTTCTCTTAAATCATCAATTGTCCTGCATCCCACATATCCCATTCCGGCTTTAATCCCCCCACAAGCTGCTGTATATTAGCAGCAAGGGTCCCTTTATATGGTACCCTCCCCTCGATTCCTTCGGGTACAAGCTTGCTGGCATCTGTTACATCATCCTGATAATATCTGTCCCTGCTCCCTTTTTTCATGGCGCTAAGTGATCCCATGCCTCTGTAAACTTTGTAACTGCGCCCCTGAAAAATAATTATTTCCCCCGGGCTCTCCTCTGTACCGGCAAAAAGTCCCCCAACCATTACACAATGGGCTCCAGCACCTATTGCTTTTGTAATATCACCCGAATATTTAATCCCGCCATCTGCAATTATAGGAACACCGGTTCTGTTGGATATGGACTTGCAATTCATAATCGCAGTAATCTGGGGGACACCCACCCCCGCCACGATTCTTGTTGTGCATATGGACCCAGGGCCCACTCCAATTTTAACTCCGTCGGCCCCTGCATTGATAAGATCTTCCATGCCTTTCCCTATGGCCACATTTCCTGCAATAAGCTCTATATC
>JAUVKE010000459.1 GCA_030592105.1 Desulfobacteraceae bacterium | reverse complement strand
TCCTGCTTCATTAAAATCAGGATTGAAAACAACTTTTTTTTCAGGGTATGCCTTTAGCTCATCTAAAATCAGGGAAGAAAAAATCCAGGCAGCAAAAGAATCCGAGTCTGTTTTTGGAAATATTTCAATTACTGAAGATTCATCAACGTCAACACCATCATATCCATAAGCTAAAGCCTGATCGAGACAATTTGCATTTTCCTCTAATACTGCTTTTGCACATTTTTGAAGTTTCATATCCAAAAAAAGAGGCTGATAGGTTTCAATCAAAGCATAAATAGCATTAAAATTTTCACTGATAAGAGAACTAAGGCTGAAAAGAATATAATTATTGATTTTTGACGGCTTTGATCTTAACTGATTTATCATATTCAGAACCTGGACTTCTGATTTAAGCAGGGATGAGCCAAAACAGATGGTTATAAAATATGAATTTTTTCTGCCTGTCTGATCCCATATTACTCCTTCTCTTAAAGATGCGCCTGCCAGATCAAAATCAGAACAAAGAATATATCTTTGCCCTTGAAAATCCGGAGCAAGTTCCTGTTCAAACAAATTATCAATAACTATCTGTAAAGCAGTCTCCTTATCCATGAAATTTGAGAAAGAAACAACCCCTTCTGTTTCACCTGTATATGCATAATCATTCCCGGGCAAAACACCTGTATCTGATTCAAGCGGGTCTGATTCAAGAAGATCCGGGCTGTTGCCGGCAACGGCTCTTAAATTGAGAAACTCATCTGTTGTTAAAAGCTCGGCATCTTTTTCAATGAATTCATTAAGCCAGGGCAGGCTTTCAAGAAGCGCGTCTCTGTCATAACCAAGGTCTTGTGCATAGGAAAGGGGGTCTGAACGGATAGAATTTATACTCTCTACAATATATTCAGCGGTTTCTGTTTCTGTTGATGCTTCAGATTCGCCCTGTAAAAGGCAGGGGAACAGAAAAACAAGGTGAAAAGCAAATAGAATTTTTATGGCGGTATTGGTCATATTATGGGTTCAAAGGTTCAGGGTTCAGGGTTGCTTTTTTTTAAAGGTCTAATATATGTAAAGCAATTGTTATGCCATTGTTGGAGGTTGTTAGGCTGAAGGTTGAAGACTGAAGGTTGGAGGCTGAAGTTAATCAACTCGTAATGCTCGAATTAAACCATTCAGAACTTTTTCTGTTTCGATAATTTTTGGTTCGATCAAAGATAATCTACCTTCAGCCTATCTACCTACCTCCAGCCTTCAGTCTAAACCCCTTCAGCCTATCTTACCATTTGAACTTTACCATAATGCCTGCATTTAATGATTCATCTTTTTCCGTGGATGTCGAGTCAAAGGTTTTGTAATGATTATCAAATATATTATTAACATATAAATGAATATCAAAACCCTTGATATTTTTAAATTGCAGATTAAGATTACACAGCCATTCTCCCTGGTATTCCCTTGTTGTGTCCTCTAAGGGATAGTAAAATTTTCTTTTGGAAAAATATTCAACCTCGGGAATAAATTTTATATTCTCAGTTATACTCCAGGTACCTGTAAGATTAATTTTTTTGTCCGCGCCTGTATCATAATCGTGGCTTAACTCCTGGTAGTGCTTTTGCTCTACACCTTCAGAATCAATATAAGTATAATCATTATAAAGAAAAACCTCGTCAGGGCCAGAATTATCAAGCAGTGTCACATTTCCGGAAAACTTAAGTGAATCTAAAACCTTTAAATCCCATTCCAGTTCAAGTCCGTCAATGGTCTGGTTGTTCGGCATGGAAAGTCCTACGCCTTCATACAGATCACTAATAACATGGTTATCAATTTTATTCCTGAACAGGGTTAATGCAATTTTGTTTTGTTTGTCGGGTTTCCATTGAACCTGAAAATTAGCGCTTTTAATTTTTTCAAGCAGATCTCCGCCATACACATCCAACTGATCTGCAAAAGGGGTTCTGTATGCCGTGCCATATATTGCCTTTACAATATAATCGGAAAAGAGCTGCCAGGCAATTCCGGAGCTGTGACTTATTTTATCCTCGTATTCAACATGGTCATCATATCTGATGCCTGTCCAGAGTTCTATATTTTCAAGTTTGTGTCTGTACTGTCCAAAGGTGGAAAAAAGACGATTGCCATAATCCTTTTTTTCAACCAGGGGCAAAAAGTAAACATTGTCCGGATCAAAATAATCAGGGAAAAAACTTTTCCTTACAGGGACGTCATCATAACTGTCTTTTCTCCAGGATGTACCCAGAGTAACAAGGCCCTTTGAAGTAAAAACAG
>JAUVKE010000420.1 GCA_030592105.1 Desulfobacteraceae bacterium | reverse complement strand
TTGTTATTACTAATAATATGTTAATTTACTGCTGGCGGGTTTGTGTAATGTTTGCCCAAATTTATTGAGATGTTTCGTAAAATGGAGAACAAAAATGTCAATTGAGTCAATCATTGTACAAATGGCAGAAGCTGCCAAAGCTTCTTCCTTTGAAATTGCAAAATTTTCTTCTGCAAAAAAGAATCAGGCTTTGTATAATATTGCTGAAATCCTGGAGCAGGAAGCATCTTTTATAAAAAGTGAAAATAATAAGGATCTTATCCTTGCAAAGGGAAAAAATCTTCCAGGAGCAATGATCGACAGGCTCACCATTTCAGACGCCACAATAAAATCTATGACCGATGGATTAAGGGAGGTGGCCGGCCTTGAAGATCCTGTGGGGGCAATAAGCGGCACAAAAATCAGACCAAACGGCCTGGAAGTATCCCGCATGCGTATTCCCCTTGGCGTAATAGGAATTATCTATGAATCAAGGCCCAATGTCACCGTGGATGCAGCAGGTTTATGCCTGAAGGCTGGAAATGCAGTGGTGCTCCGTGGAGGCTCTGAAGCTCTTAATTCCAATCGGGCTTTAACAGATCTGACAGGAAAGGCACTTTTAAAAGCAGGTCTCCCTGAAACTGTTGTTCAGCTTGTGCCGGTGAGAGACAGGGATGCGATCAATATCCTTTTAAACCAGCATGAATTGATTGATCTGATTATCCCCAGGGGGGGGGAGGGGTTAATCCGGTTTGTTGCGGAGAATTCAAAAATACCTGTGTTGAAACACTATAAGGGTGTTTGCCATGTATATGTTGATGAAGGCGCGGATCTTGAAACAGCAAAAAATATCTGTTTTAATTCAAAAGTGCAGCGCCCAGGCGTATGCAATGCCATGGAGACAATGCTCGTACATAAATCAGTGGCAGAAGAGTTTCTTCCAGCCATGGGAAAACTTTTTTCAGATGCAGAGGTTGAAATAAGAGGCTGCCTTTCGACATGCCGGATATTTGCGAATGCAAAAGAAGCCCTGGAAGAGGACTGGCCCGCCGAGTACCTCGACCTTGTCCTTGCTGTAAAGGTTGTGGATGATATGCCTTGCGCCATGGAGCATATAAAAAAATACGGGTCAAGTCATACTGAGACAATCGTAACATCTGATTATAAAAGGGCAAGACGTTTTGTGCGTGAAGTTGATTCATCTGTTGTTTTGGTAAATGCGTCAACACGTTTTAATGATGGTTTCCAGCTTGGCCTGGGAGCCGAAATAGGAATCAGCACATCAAAGCTCCATGCTTTTGGCCCCATGGGTTTGGAAGAACTGACCACCACCAAGTTTATTGTTTTAGG
Organism: Desulfobacteraceae bacterium; assembly: GCA_030592105.1. The sequence continues at coordinate 1,186 of JAUVKE010000420.1, read as the reverse complement.
AGACGGTCAAATAAGGGAGCAGTAAAATCAGTCTTTCTTTAAATTAAAACCAACCCCCGCTTTTGTTATGAAAGGTACAAGTCCCGAAAAGACTAAAAATACCAGTATGCGTATAGGCCTCTTTGGAGGGACTTTTAACCCCATTCATTTGGGGCACCTCCATGCTGTCAAAAAAATTCAGGATATATTCCGCTTTGATAAAATATATCTTATTCCTTCTGCTTCACCGCCACATAAAAAATTGTCCGAAGTTGTCTGTGCTGAAAATCGTATGGAGATGATACAGCTTGCCCTTGCTGATAAATCTTTTTTAAAAGCTATAACCGCTTCCAATGTTGAACTCAAACGTGGCGGGGCATCTTACACCATAGACACTGTATCCTATTTCAGATCGATTTTACCTGACAAAACTATATTCTATTTTATTCTGGGGATAGATGCATTTCTTGAAATCGATACATGGAAATCGTATATTCAGCTTTTTGATCTTGTCTCCTTTATTGTAATGACACGCAACGATTCTGTTAATAAAGATGTTTCAGATATGGAGGACAGGTTAAAAAAATATATTAAATCGACCATATCAGATTCCTATAGATTCTCTCCTGAAAATTCACTCTTTTTTCATACTGATAAAAAACCTGTATTTATCACTGATGTGGAACCTAAAAAAATATCATCAACAATGATCCGTGAATTGATCAGACAAAAAAAAAGTATTAATAATTTTCTCCCTAAAAATGTAAAAAATTATATCAGGGAGAAGGGACTATATTTATGACACCATCACCTGAAGGCTCATCACTTGAAATTTTTATTAAGGCTGTATCCGGGAAAAAAGCTTCTGACATTGTCTCCCTTGATATGCGTGAGCTGATCTCCATAGCAGATACCTTTATTATCTGCACAGGAAACTCAAATCGCCAGGTAACCGCAATTGCGGAATCCATACATTTTGATCTTAAACAACAGGGGATTAAACCTTTAAGCATAGAGGGTTTAAAGGAAGGCCACTGGGTAATTATAGACTACGGGGATGTAATCATCCATGTTTTTTACGAGCCGGTGCGCAAATTTTATGATATTGAAAGCCTCTGGATAGATGCAAAAAAGACTTCTTATTAAATTGAAAAAAATAAAATTAGGGTATAAAGAAACCATGGCAAAAAAATAAGAGATCTATAGT
>JAUVKE010000519.1 GCA_030592105.1 Desulfobacteraceae bacterium | reverse complement strand
CAGCTCCCCTGTTGCGCTTACCTGCTCTGAAAATGTGCTCAATTCACCGACTAACTGCCTTAATACCCCATAATAGACCCACGGATGGATATTGGGCGTCTCCATGAGATGAAAAAGAACAGGCACGAATCTGTTTAAAGAACGCAAAGCCAGAAGATAAATCATATAGCTTGCTTCAAAATCTGAAGACTGTATTTCCCTGGGACTTTTATACTCTTCAAGCTGACGACAGCGTGAAGCCACCTGGTCACGAATCTCTTTTATTATTTTTACAAGCTCATCGGAACCGGATATAGATACTGTTGGAGGAATAAACTTTTGAGAAAATTTTATTTCCTTACCATCCCGCTGTAACTGGGCTAAAGGTATAAGATAATAGTTGCCTAACTCATTTACTTCATTTTCCCAGAATATTTTCAACACATAATTTAATCTTTTTACCTGAGCCGGCGGGCCGCCCCTGTACATATCTACCATTTCTTCAGGATTCTCAGTGGCAACAAATCGTGTGCTGATACCGGACAGGTCATCCAGGCTGGCAAGCACTGTGACGTTTTGTGTCACCTTGTCAAATTTTCGCAATCCCAAATAAATTGTAAACGGTTTTTCCGCTTCCACCCATGCTTCATCAAAGGATCGAGGCTGAATAACACAGTTGCCCGGAGAAACTATATCTGTGCCATCCTGGAATAAAAATCTCCCTTTTAACAGCTCAAATGTACGGTTTTCCAAGGCGGATTCATTAACCTCCATTTCAACAATCCCCCAAAAATAGGGACACTGATACTGGAGCACAGGTGATAGAAGAGACTGGAAATATTGATCTAAATACTGGAAATGCTGAGGTTGTAAAAACAGGCCCTGATGCCAGAAAAGCGGTTTTTTTGAAATCATAACTTATCTCCCACCTGATGGATTGCGTTTGGGCCAAAATAAAGATTAATGGTCATCTTGCCAATTGTTGCAATTTTTTTCTTAAATAACAGCCCCTTTGTTTTGATAATAACCGGAATTTCGTAAAGACGGGTAATCTGACCGGGAGCTAAATCATAATAACCTGCAACCAATCCTATCCATTTTGCCTTTTCAGCCCTGTCAAGATGAACGGTTTTATTTTCGCCAGGTTGAACAATAATCCTTTTAAATCCAACTATGCTTCCATCAAAACGTGAGCACTCTAAAAGCTTATTTAACCCGTCTTTACTTTTTGACAGTTCATTGAAAACGTTAGGATCGGTTAACTGAAAAAGGCACATAAGGATTGTATGGGACTTATCTTCATATAGATTTAGTTGCTTATCAGCATGATAATTAACCTTTATAGCCTTTTCCACAAAACCCCGTACAGGAACAGGATCCGGTTTTTTGTCGGTGGTGCAGGCATTCAATAATGGTAAAAATATAACGAGCAACGATAATATAACTAATGATTTATTTATATTCACTACGTCCTCCGTACAGGCATCATGAACAAAAAAACTATAATAAAAAAAGGGGGTTATAAAATAAATTAGATTATCAAACAATTATAGGAGTGTCAAGCTGATTGTGCATGCACAGGGATCAGGGGTCGGGGGTCAGGAGCCGGATTTTATCCTGACATCATTTAAGTACTTATCCCATTCCATGGGAAGAAGTTGCTTTTTATTGTTGTTGCATTCTTTG
>JAUVKE010000209.1 GCA_030592105.1 Desulfobacteraceae bacterium | reverse complement strand
TCCGGATTATGCTCCTGCAATAAACAGCCTGGGAATTGCATATCTCGCAAAAGGAGAGTGGGATACTGCAATAAAATATTTTAAAGCAACACTTGATAGTCTGCTCTATTCTACTCCATCTTTTCCTATTTCAAACATTGGCTGGGCATATTTTAATAAGAATGAGTATCAGATGGCTGAAAAATATTATCGTAAAGCCCTGGAACTGGATCCTGATCTTGCAACAGCGCTTTGGGGACTTGCAAAAACATATTTAAAAACAGACAGGTCATCTGCTGCTATCACCTGTTTAAAAAAAGCAATAGTTCTGTCCCCTGGTTCAGTTATATTCTATTTGGACATGGCAGATGCCTGTAAAATGTCAGGAAATACAGCCAGGGCGCTGATTAACTATAAAGAAGTTATTCAGCGCAGCCCCAACAGCAGGATCGCAGCAGAAGCTACTGCAAAGATTAAAACACTTAGGGTCACGCAGGAATAGGGCTCTCTCAACATTTGAGATGAATTTTAATTATCCGGGCCTGCATTATCTCATTTTTACTCAAACTGAAAATATTTAATATTATTTTATCAGGCCTTACTGTTTTCCCAGGCTCAAGTGAAATCGTTATTTCCAGTTCATTTTGAGCTTTGAGAGTAATATTTATAACTGTTTTTTTCAGATCAATTTTTTTTGTTTTTCCTTTTTTATTTGTTGTAGTAAGGAAAAAAGATTGGGAATTTATAAATTCATCCAGTTCTTTTGTATTAAAAACATTATTTTTTAATACAACACGGTATAGTGTTTTTTTTATTTCGCTGCTCTTCTTGCATTTTGTAAATGCCTTGCAGTCAAAAATTTTTAATCCTTCAGGAAGATGTCTGTTTAGATTGTTTATCAGTGATTCCGGTTTTATATTTTCAGGGACAGTTATATATAACAGTTCTGATAAACTTTCCATTCCTATCGGTAAGGGATCTTCAAATGATATTTTAGGTTTGGGGTGATATCCCTCGCTGAATTTAAGAGGTATCTTTTCACGTTTGAGTGTTCGGATAAATATGTTCGCAAGTTCCAGATGTCCAAAATATTTTGCCAGTCCTGTTTTTGAATAAAAAATCATGAGCTTTTTGTAAGGCTCTTCTAACTTTGCTTTTTTCTCCGGTCTCTTAATATCTTTTTCAAATGTACTAATATGTGTTATCGGCTCAATTTTTTTAAAATCACATGTTCCGCATTGATTGCAATCTCCCAAACGGCAGTCCTTAGTAAATTCGTATGCCAGGGCTTTGTGAAATTCAGTTTTTAAAAATTCTTTTTTTATTTTAGAGTTTATGTGATCCCAGGGCAAAGGTTCGTCCATCTCCCTTGTTCTGGTGGTAAAAAAATCAGTATTGATACCTGTTTTTAACAGAGCATCTTGCCAGAGATCAAACCTGAACATATCGCTCCACCCGTCTAACCTGCATCCGTTATTATATGCAGCAATCAATAATGAAGACAATCGTCTGTCACCCCTTGCCCATAATCCTTCCATAAAAGATGTCTCAGGATTTTGCCATTTAAAATGAATTCCTGAACGTATTAACTGACCTTTTAAGTATGCAATCTTTTTTTTTGAATCATTTAAAGGAATTTGTGAACACCATTGGAAAGGGGTATGTGCTTTTGGTATAAAAGTGGATACACTTATATTTAACTTTATGTTTAGATTTTTTCCTTTTCCGTCCTTTTTTTGTCTGCGTAGATTTTTTACAAGTTCTTCAATAGCCTTTAAATCGTCATCTGTTTCTGTGGGGAGGCCTACCATAAAATAAAGTTTTATCGTCTTCCATCCCATATCAAGTGCGTTTAATACTGTATTTTCTATATCTGTTGCAGTTATATTTTTATTTATAAGATTCCTCAGCCTCTGACTCCCAGCTTCCGGTGCAACAGTAAAACCCGTTTTTCTGACTTTTTTTATAAGGTTCATAAGATTATGTGATACAGTTCCTGCACGTAAAGAGGGCAGAGATATAGCTATATGGTCTGATCTATATTTTGTCATTAAAGATTCCATAAGATATTCTATGGAACAGTAATCCCCTGTACTAAGGGATAAAAGGGATATATCTTCATATCCTGTGGAATCAAGAGAAGAGTCTGAAAGTTTTAAAAGATTTTCCGGAGAACGTTCTCTCACGGGACGGTATATCATTCCTGCCTGGCAAAAGCGACAGCCTCTGGTGCAGCCTCTTGCTATTTCAAGCCGCAGCCGGTCATGCACCGGTCTTCCAAAAGGGATAATCGGATGATCCGGAAACGGGGCTTTATTTAGATCATCTATAATTGCTCTTTCCACATCTATATCTATCTGTTTTGGCGTAAGTATTTGAAAACCTGCCTCATTATATTTTGGCTCATAAAAGGATGGGACATAGACACCTCTGATGCCGGATAACATCTTTAATAGTTCATTCTTATCTTTTCTTCTGTTTTCTTTCCATTCTATCCAGGCATCGGATATTTGGAGAATCACTTTTTCACCGTCTCCTATAACCATTATGTCAAAAAAATCTGCGACTGGTTCAGGGTTACAGGTACATGGTCCACCTGCAATTATCAGAGGGTATGACAAGTCTCTCTCCCTTGCTAAAAAAGGGATTCCCGCCAGATCAAGAATCGTAAGGATATTTGTAAAATTAAGTTCATATAAAAGACTGAAACCTATTATGTCAAACTTTCCCGCCGGTCTGTGGGATTCTAGGGAGACAAGAGGCGTGTTTGATGATTTTAAATATGATTCCATATCCGGTCCCGGTGTAAATATCCGTTCGGCTGCTATTTCATTGTGATTATTTAAAATACTGTAAAGTATCTGCATCCCGAAATGAGATGTGCCTATTTCGTATAGATCAGGAAAAGCCATGGCAAACAGGAGTTTTACCTTGTCAGGGTCTTTTTTGATTCTGTTTTTCTCTAAACCCAGATAACTGCTTGGCCGCTGAACAAGCGGGAGTATGTCTGTAAATGTATAAAGAGTCATAAATTAAATTTTTATTTATTAAGAGTTGTGAAGTTTATGTAATAAATTGTGTGTAATGTATGGTTTCCTGTCATTCAGTACTTATAATTTAGTAAAAATTAACTTGTTTTTTATATCAATTATTTGTATAAATATCAATTTATATAGTTATGTATATTAAGTACAGTATGCTAAAAAATCGCTACAGGCGATATCAATTATGATATTAATAGATAAAAAGTATGGGGAGTTGTATGGAGACAATTAATTATACAGAGCAACATAAGGAGTTTCGAATAAAGGCTCGCAAGTTTATGGAACAAGAGGTTCTCCCAAATGTTGAACAATGGGAAAAGGACAAGATCTGGCCTGAAAGTGCATGGAAGGCGATGGGCCGGGCAGGTTTTTTATGTCCAACCATTCCACCGGAATATGGCGGCCAAGGCCTTGATTTTATCTGTTCGATGATAATAATGGAAGAGATGACTAAAACAAACCATAATGGAGCTGGTCCTCTTCTTCACAGTGAGATAGTAGTTCCTTATCTAGAAACATTTGCAACTGAGGAGTGCAAGAAAAAATTTTTGCCGGGCTGTGTTTCAGGTGATATTGTTATGGCAGTAGCCATGACGGAACCTGACGCTGGAAGTGATCTTGCATCAATGGAGACAATTGCGGTTGAAGATGGTGACGAAATTGTTATTAATGGGTCTAAAATATTTATTTCAAATGGGATGAATGCTGGTCTGGTTGTTTTGGCCGGTAAGGATCCATCTGAAAAAAATCCGCATAAGGCAATATCTCTTTATCTGGTAGAAAAAGATGCACCAGGTTTTACCAAAGGCAGAAAGCTTGATAAAATGGGGTGGTGTTCCCAGGATACAGCAGAACTCTTTTTTACAAATTGTCGTATTCCTGCTGGTAACAGGCTGGGTAAAAAAGGAGAAGGTTTTGCCATGCTTATGAAAAAGCTCCAGCAGGAACGTCTTGTAACTGCTTTATGGGGCTTGACTGCGGCAGAGTATACGTTTGATGAACTCTTAAAATTTTACAAATGTAATTCAGCCATTACCAAAACACAATCAAAACAGTTCTCCCTTGTAGAGCTGGCTACAGAACTTAAAATTGGAAGGACTTTTGCCGATAAACTCCTTGTTGATCATATGGAAGGGCTGGAGATAGTAGCTGAAACTTCCATGGCAAAATACTGGCTTACCGAACTTGCAAGGAAAGTGGCTGACCGTGGCCTTGATATTATAGCCGAAGCAGGTGTTATGAAAAATGAACCACTACCCAGGTCATTTGTCGACGTGAGGAGTATGTCGATTTTTGCAGGAACAAATGAGATAATGAGACAGATTGTGGGTAAGTTTATGGATATTTAACGTTATTGTAACTTTTTAAACGAATTTTGCTGTGAATAATTACTTCTTGCGAAGTTATTAAAGTTGCAGGTTCATTTTGACAATTAAAGCTTGCGGGTTTGAAATAGTATTCCGCAAGCTTTTTTATATTTACTGATTCCCGAATCCGTTTTGTGCTCCGCAGTCAGGGCACTCCCAGGTTATACCATTGCAGGTCATTCCCCACTGATTTTCCAGCATACAGATCTGGCATATTTGGAAACCGCACCTGCATGTCCAGCAAAACGGAGCTTTGCTGCGGCAGCAATGGCATTCCCTGTTTACTGTTCTGTAGCGTCTGTTTTTGTATGCCATATTATTTGCATAACCTGTTATGCTCCACTTTTATACACATGTCCATTATTACATCAATACCAGATTCTATCAGCATCCGGGCAGCCTTCTGATTTTCGATTCCAAGCTGCATCCAGAACATATTCGGTTTATTTCGCAAGGCCTCTTCGGCATGGGGTATGATCTGCTCGGATCGTCTGAATACATTTATGATATCAACAGGTTCTTGTATATCATCTAAAGACGCAAATGCCTTTTCTCCCAGAATCTCTTTCTGGCCAGGTCTTATTG
>JAUVKE010000371.1 GCA_030592105.1 Desulfobacteraceae bacterium | reverse complement strand
GAGCTGTCCCCCTGAGAGTGTTTTTATTTTTTTCTGCTGGTCAGATCCGGAAAAATTAAAACGGGAAACATAGGCACGGGAGTTGATCATCCGGCCTCCAAGTTCTATCTGATCGTTTCCGCCGGAGATCTCTTCCCATATACTTTTATCGGAATCAAGCTCACGGGTCTGATCAAGATATGCCAGCTTTACTGTATCCCCAATTCTGAGGTTTCCCTTATCAGGCTTTTCCAGACCCATAATCATCCTGAATAGAGTTGTTTTGCCAGCACCATTGGGCCCGACAACACCAATTATACCACCAGGAGGAAGTTTAAAACTTATATCATCAATTAAAATTCGATCTCCAAAGGTCTTATTCACTTCTTCAAAATCGATAACCAGATTTCCCAGTCGCGGCCCAGGAGGGATATAAAGTTCAAGCTCTTTTTCAAACCTTTCCTTTTCTTCGGAAAGAAGATTTTCATAGGCAGTAATTCGTGCCTGGTTTTTGGTACGCCGTCCCTTGGGGGTCATGCATATCCACTCAAGTTCACGCTGAAGAGTCTTTTGTCTTGCGCTTTCGCTTTTTTCTTCATGGCGGAGACGATCATGTTTTTGTTCCAGCCAGCTTGAATAGTTCCCTTTCCATGGTATTCCATGCCCCCTGTCGAGTTCAAGAATCCAGCCTGCCACGTTATCGAGAAAATAACGATCATGGGTAACAGCAATAATTGTCCCGGAATAATTTTTCAAATGGTACTCAAGCCAGGCAACAGTTGCAGCGTCAAGATGGTTTGTTGGTTCATCCAGCAATAGAATATCAGGTTTTTGCAGCAGCAATCGACAGAGAGCTACACGCCGTTTTTCACCACCGGAAAGGATTTTGATCTTTGCATCTGACGAAGGGCAGCACAGAGCATTCATTGCCATTTCCAGCCGTGCATCCAGATCCCAGCCGTCAAGATGATCCAGTGTTTCCTGAACCTGGCCCTGACGTTCAATGAGCTTATTCATTTCATCGTCTTTCATGGGTTCGGCAAACTTCAGATTAATCTCTTCAAACTCCTTTAGCAGATCAACAACCTCCCTGGCACCTCCCTCCACAACTTCCCGCACAGTTCTGTCCGGATCAAGGACCGGTTCCTGCTCCAGATAACCGACAGTGTGGCCCTTGGAAAGAATTGTTTCACCATTAAAATCCTTATCCACCCCTGCCAGAATACGAAGCAGGGAACTTTTGCCGGCACCGTTTAAACCGAGAACGCCAATCTTGGCACCATAAAAGTAGGATAGAGATATATCCTTTAATACCGGCTTTTTATTATAAAATTTACTCACACTGATCATGGAATAGATGACCTTGTTATTCTCATTACTCACGACTGGGAATCTCCTTTATCAAAACATCCATATTCTATAAAATGTATTACTTTATTAATTACCCCTTTATTTCGCATAATAAAGGGGTGGGAGGAATGGACCACCAAAAATTCCAAAGCGCCTTCAAGGTTTGCCCGTTTAACAGAGACTTTTCCATCATCTGCACCTGGAATTATCATGGAAAGAATGGGATTGATGCTCCTGTCACCTGTTATAATGCCCAACTCAAAATCGGCAGACCCCAGGGCCAGGGGTATGCTGTTTTTATCAGTTCCAAGCTGTTTTCCAGCGGGACCGTTGATAAGTTTAAAAATAAAAAAATCTGACAACCTGTCCACAACCTCACTCCCCTTATTGGGGGGGCTGAGCATCACCACCCTGCCAAGGTTTTCAATTTTTTCCTCTGCAAGATAGTATCTCAGAAGAATTCCACCCATGGAATGTGTTACAAAATGGATACGGTTTGGAGAAAATGTCCGGCAGATCTTAAGGGCACCAGGTATTACACTTTCTGACAGTTTTTCAATGGGTAACTCTCTGGAGGGGTAATCAACATTAATTACTTTATACCCGGCAAGGGAAAAAGCGTGCTCCAGTTTATCCATGGATCGTTTTGTTCTTGCCAGCCCATGGAGTAAGATCACACATTCTTTTTTATCCAGGGAAGTCTTATCTGTTTCAGCATCAGGGGAATTGCATGAAAAAAAAGATAATAAAAAAAATATTATAATACAAATTCTGAACATATTTTATTCTTCCCCAGTGGTGTCCGGTTAAAATTTTGCGCAAGGAAAATTTGGGGCCTGGTTCTAACTTCGGCCACTATATGTCATAAACTGAGCTGTGGTGAAATTTGAAAAGCACTGGTTGTTTGAGCGCAGCGAGTTTCAGAGGTTTTCAAATTTTATTATAGCTCAGTTTATTGCTAAAATTAGAACCAGTCCCCAAATTTGATTATTTTTTTCGATACCATTTGCCCATTTCATCCATAAAATATTCCCCGGGCAGTCCTTTTTCCAGTATTGTTTTAGCCCTGAGCCTTCCAACCATTTTACCTGTTGTCCCCTGCTGTTTTGCTATGGCGTTATAAATTTTTTCCCGGTCAAAATTTTCCGCATTAACAACATCTTCCCCTGTTTTATCAGGGGAAACAAATTGCAGATATCCCTGATTATCTTCACCTATTAGACTCTTTGCCTTAAGTTCTTTGAGGAGAGGAAGGCGGGTTTTCATTCTCTCTTTTATGCTTCCGGCAAAACAAAAGAGCGATGGAACAAATAAAAGCAGACCAATCAGTGCAGCAATATATTTTATTGAAATATTTTTCATGGGATAATCTCCTTATGCGGGCTTTATTCATTTTCCGTTTCATCTGTTTTTTTACTCTGCATTATCAATATCATCAAAAAAATCATCCAGAGCTTTTTGAACCCTTATGTTCACGTCTATGGTAATATGAATCGGTTTTATTTCCACAGGTGCCACATTAATTTTGTGGCGTGTACTGCATCCATGGAGAAAAAAAGAAGATGTAAAAAAAAGTAAGAGCAAAACAAATTTTAACATAATTATTCTCCTGGTTTTTTAATCAAATCAAAAAGATTGTTGATATTTTTACCATATTTCATAAGCCGATTTAAGGGGAGACT
>JAUVKE010000175.1 GCA_030592105.1 Desulfobacteraceae bacterium | reverse complement strand
GGCCAGGCTTTCGGAAATTGATATATCAAGATAGACTGGATCTTTTGATTTATTCCGCCCGTTTAAAGCCGCCAGTATGGATACGAGAGCAAACATTGATCCGCTAAGATCTGCTGTCTGAAATCCATCGGGAAATTCGGGTCCTTTATCAGGGTCTCCGGAAAGACTCATTAAACCTGACATCCCCTGATAATTAATATCATGTCCTGGAATATTGGAGTATGGTCCTGTTTGGCCATGACCTGATATTGCACAATATATAATTGATGGATTTATCTTTTTTATTGAATCAAAATCTATACCAAGCCGTTTTGCTATACCCGGTCTGAATCCCTCTACAATAACATCTGCTCTTTTTGCAATCTTTAAAAAGGTAGCAAGACCTTTTTCATGTTTCAGGTTAATGCTTACAAATTTTTTATTTGCATTCAAATAATCAAAACAACCTGGGATAACCGCCCGCATGGTATCTCCTGTACCAGTTCTTTCAACCTTGACCACAGTTGCACCCATTTCAGCAAGCATCATGGTGCAGTAAGGACCTGGCAGGAGGGTTGAACAGTCTAATATATATATATCTTTTAATGGTGCGTAACTCATGCTAACCCCCGATATTCACAAACATAATAAATCTCATCTACATTTACATTACTTTTATATTAAATACTGAAATCTGATCAGTAAAATATAATATTTTGTATTTTATAAAAAACACTTAAATAAATCATTATGTTTCACGTATGTCAATAATTTATATAAAATATCAAAATATACAAAATTTTTACTTGACAAAATTCTATTTCCCCCTATTTTTTATACTGAAAAACGTTTTTAGTATAAAAAACCAATTAAATTTACAGGGGGAGGAGGCATGAAGCAGAAAAAAAAAGAGTTTATATTGGAAACCGCCAGTAAAATGTTTGTAAAATATGGATTACGAAAAACGAATATAAATGAAATTGCACATTTTGCAAGAGTTGCCAAGGCTACTATATATAATTATTTTGGAAGTAAAGATAATGTCTATATAGAAGTACTGAAAAGAGAAGCTAATATAATTATTGATAAATTATCCAGTGCTGCCGCACGTGAAACGCTTCCAGGGAAAAAACTGGTAGCTTTTGCAAAAGCCAGGGAACAATATATGATTAAAACCTTGAATATTTTAAATCTTGATCGAAATGCAACAGAAGGAAACATACCTGACGTTCTGAGCATAAAGGCTGATCTCTTTGAACGGGAAGTGAATCTGATTTGTTCTATTTTAAATGAAGGAGTGAACAAAGGAATTTTTTATATAACTGATGTTTTACTTGCAGCAAAAGCGATAAGGCATGCCTTAAAAGGTTTTGAGCAGCAATTGGCAGATGAAGATAATGATGAAAATATTGAATCATATATGGATGAATTTATTAAAATTTTATATTTTGGCCTTAAATTTAAAAAAACATCTAATCCTTCAGCTGTTTGATATACATCATTTCAGGTATAATAATATTTTTTTGGAGAAAATAATGATAGAAAAAAAAAGAAAAAAAAGCTGGCAAACTATTCTTATCAGTTTCTTGATTATTCTTATAGCAATTCAATATATTGAACCGGACAGGCTATATGCTCAGAATTTCAGCCATGCTAAAAAATATGTTGAAAAACATATGGTCGCAATATTCGGACTTGGAAGCAGAATATCCCGTGCAGGAAACGAAATATTATTGCCATACAAAAAAAACGGAAAGATTTATCTTGCATTGCCGGATTGTATTGATATCGCTCTAAAAAGAAATCTTGACGTTTATCTTACACAGGAAACCCTGGCCCAGGCAGATTCTGATTTAACAATGGCATGGGCGGCCATGCTTCCTTATGTTGGTGCTGAAGGAACTTATACACGGCTTGACAAGGACTTAACTTTCAGTTTTGGCCCCCTGTCCGTTGGCCCTGCATCAATCGGTCCGATTTCAATGCTGTTCATGGAGCGTGACATTTACAAGGCTGGAGTTGTACTGCAGCAGCCCGTATTTACAGGGGGAAGACTGCAGGCAGCACGCAAAGCTGCAAAAAATATCCGTGATGCACGAATCTACGATAAAGAGAGCGTGGAAAGAGAAATTATTTATCAGATTACCCGCGTTTATCATACAACACAGGTAGCAAAAGCTTTTAATAAAGTAGCAATAGATGCTTTAAAACTTTTGGAAACTCATGAGCATGACGTTAAAATACTTGTGCGTGAAGGAGCCATTCCTCAAGTCGACCTTCTTCGCACACAAACCGAGCTTGCAAATGCCCGAAAAGAATTAAACAGTGCCGAAAATGCCTTTGACCTGGCATTATCTGCTCTTAAAAATCTGATGGTTATTGATCTGGAAAAAGAGATTCTCCTGTCAGAAAATCTTGGACACCCGATGAAACCTGGAGGGAATCTTGAGGCTCTGACTATACGTGCGATTAAAAAACGTTCGGAACTTGATTCTTTAAAATTTCAGGTTGCAGCTGCAGAAGAGGGTTTAAAAGCAGCAAAAGGAAAATATTTACCGACAATTGCCATTGAAGGAAGGTATGAATATATAGAAGGTGATGTAAGGGATTTGGACGGGGATGACCACTGGACAATAGGAGCAGGCGCTAAAGTCCCTTTGTGGAACTGGGGAAAAACCAGATCAGAAATATTAAAGGCAAAGTCAAAACTGAATCAGGCTAAAATAATTTACAAGAAAACAGAGGAAAAAATTTCTCTTGAAGTTCGTACAGCATTTCTTAATATAGGAAAAGCAGAAAAAAATATTATAGTAGCCGAGGCTGCTCTGAAAACCTCTAAAGAAGCTTTCCGTCTGGAAAATGCCCGTTATAAAGCCGGTGCAGGAACAAATACAGATGTACTCAATTCACGTACAGCCTTGAGCAGAGCAGATGCTAACCATGCTCAGGCACTTTTTGAGTATAATATAGCTCTCGCTGCACTTGAAAAAGCTATAGGAGTGAGGAAATATAACCCCGTACATTAACAGTATAACAAACTATAAAAGTTATTGCTCACAGACTATTTTAAAAATCTTTTGAAAAAAAGGAACAGATCAAATGAAACGAATATTTTATTTTTCATCTATTATTATCATAATAATCTGTATTTTGCTTATTTTTATGAAGATGGCAGAAAGAACAAAAGAACGGCAGTCTTTTCAAGCTCTTGATCAGGTTATTCCCGTAGATATTATGCCTGTCTCTGTGCAGTACTTTCAGGATAAAATCAGTGCTGTCGGAACATTAAAAGCTTGTCGTGAAAATCTTTTATCCCCCAAGGTACCTGGTAATGTTGAAGCTGTCCTTGTTGATATAGGAGAAAAAATAGATGCGGGGCAGACCCTTCTCAGGCTTGACAAAACAACATTTCAGCTTGCAGTAAAACAGGCTGAAGCGGGTTATCAGGTTGCAACTGCCTCTGTTGCTCAGGTTAAATCACAAATGGACCAGGCTGAAAAAGAGTATAAACGAGCAAAAACCCTTTTGGCTGAAAATGTGATTGCGCAGAGCCGCTTTGATGCCGCAGATGCCGCATATAAGGCTGCATCTGAAGCATTTATCGCTGTAAAAGGGAGGCACAGCCAGGCAAAAACAGCACTGGAAACTGCAAAAGAACATTTAAGTGATACTGAAATACAAAGCTCAATAGAGGGTGTTGTTGTTCAAAGGAATGCTGAAATAGGGCAGACTGTTGCACCAGGAGTTCAGGTTTTTCGAATTCTTGACCAGGCTAAGGTGAGGGCTGACATTGAACTTCCTGAAAAAGATTTTGGGCGTATCGCGGTCGGCATCCCTGCAATTATGACAGTTGACGCATTTCCTGATATGAAATTTGACTGCAAGGTGGTGATGATTAATCCGATGGTCAACCCAAGTGTCCGTACTTTCAAAGCAAGAGTTGAAGCCCTGAATCCCACTGGAAAACTGGTTGATGGAATGTTTGTCAAAATTAAATTTATACTGAACCAGAGAACAGCTCTTGCTGTTCCCAGGGATGCTTTGCAAAAATTGCCTGGAAGCGGAACTTATTATGTTTTTATTGTAAAAAACAACAAAGCATTAAAACGTGAAATTAAAACAGGAATTAAGAATGATAAATTTGTTGAAGCGCTTGATGGGTTAACCAGGGGTGAACTTGTAATTATTAATGGTACTGGAAGGCTCCGTTCCGGAAGTACTGTTACAATTTTCAAAAAAAACATGAATGATGCCATGAAAACATCAAAGGAAGGATAATCATGAAGCTTCCAGAAATTGCCGTTAACCGGCCGGTCTCCACATTAATGCTCTTTGCTGCTGTTATACTGATTGGTATAATCTCTTTCTCCAAATTAAATCTTGATCTCCTGCCGGATATTGATCCGCCAGCTATCAGTGTAATAACACCCTACCCAGGAGCTTCAGCGTCAGATATAGAATCAGATGTTACCAAGTACATGGAAGATCAATTATCCACAACACCTAACCTTGACCGGCTGGAGTCTGTATCAAAAGATAATTTGTCTATTGTAACCTGTGTCTTTAACTGGGGATCAAATCTGGATGTCGCTGTTAACGATATCAGAGAAAAAATAGATTTTGCTAAAATTGATATTGCTGACGGAGCGGATGAACCTATTGTTTTTAAATTCAGCAGTTCCATGACTCCAATTCTTGTATTGACAGTTACAGCAACTGAAAGCACTTCCGATCTGTTCAGAATTGTTGATAAACAGATCGCTGATCCTCTTAAGAGGCTTCATGGTGTAGGTGCAATTTTTTATGAAGGGGCGGTGGAAAGGCAGATAAATATCTCTTTTGACAGGCAATCCTTAGAAGCCTATCATTTATCAATCAGTCAGATTCAGCAAACACTTATGCTGAATAATCTGAATCTTCCAGTAGGTACAATAAAGACTGGTAAATCTGAGTTGCAAATCCGGCTGCAGGGACGTTATAAAAATATTGATGAAATAGCAAATGCCGTGATTGCCAGACAAGGCGATTCACTGATCCGGCTGAAAGATGTTGCCGAGGTAACTGATGCTCACAAGGAACCGAGCATGTGGGCATGGGGGAATAATGAGCGCGGAATGGTTCTGTTTATCCAGAAACAATCAGGGGAAAATACGGTTAATATTATAAAAGCGGTAAAAAATGAACTCGACAGATTAAAGCCTAATCTACCCTCAGATCTCAAAATAAATATAGTTTTGGATACATCTGATCATATTTATACAATGATCAAAAGTCTTGCTGAATCTGCCGGAGTCGGAGCGATTCTGGTAGTTATTGTATGTTTTGTTTTTCTTCGTCGCTTTAGAACCAGTCTTGTGGTTACCCTTGCAATCCCCTTTTCGATTATTGCTGCCATAATAGCCCTTTATTTCATGGGTTATACAATTAACGTCATATCTCTTATGAGTCTTTCTATTGCCGTGGGTATGGTGGTTGATGATACAATTGTTGTGCTTGAAAATATGATAAGGCATATTGACTCAGGAGAAGATCCCAAAACAGCTGCTATATCCGGTGCATCTGAAGTTGGCACAGCTGTTGCTGCCTCAACTCTGACAATCGTGGCTGTTTTTACTCCGCTTCTTTTTATTAAAGGTATTTCCGGAATAATTTTTGGTCAACTTGCATTTCTGGTTCTTGTTACTATCCTTGCGTCTTTATTTATCTCTCTTACTCTGACACCAATGATCGGTTCAAAACTGATTGAGTCAAATAAGGAAAAAAAGACTAATCGTCTCTTTTTATGGAGCGAAAAACAATTTGATAAATTAGAATCAGCTTACACTTATCTGTTAAAATCGAGCCTTAACAATCGAAAAGGAACTTTGATTATTATAGGTGCT
>JAUVKE010000001.1 GCA_030592105.1 Desulfobacteraceae bacterium | reverse complement strand
CCTAGCTGGGGCGAACTTTTGTTCCAGGCTCAACAGTACAGGTGGGCATGGTGGCTTGTACTATATCCATCCGCAGCTCTTTTTATTGTTATGCTCTGTGGTGTTTTCATAGGGGAAGGGATACGTAATGCATATGACCCAAAACAATATGCCAGGTTTACATAACAACCTGGGTAATTATTCAGCAAAAACAGATCGCCCCAGGCATACTTTGGTCATTAAATGTCGATTCCCTAAAACCCAACTCTTAAGAAACGGATAAAAAAACAGATGCTTGAAATAGATGGATTAACAGTGGAATTCAAGACAGATGAAGGTATTTTTTATGCCGTTGATAATGTTTCATTTAATATAAACAGGGGTGAAATTCTCGGTCTCGTGGGGGAATCAGGGTGCGGTAAATCTGTAACAGCCATGTCCATACCGAGACTCATACCATCTCCCCCTGGTACCATAAAAAAAGGGAGTATTTATTTTAAAGGGCGGGATCTTTTACACCTTAATCCCCGGGAAATGAGCAAAATCCGCGGCCCGCAAATCAGCATGATATTTCAGGAACCTGCTTCTGCCCTTTCACCACTTCATAAAATCGGCACACAAATGGCTGAAACCTTGTTGATTCATAACCGTGGCATGTCAAAAAAAAAAGCCATCGCTCTTTCAAAGCTTTGGTTAAGTAAAATGGGGATTCCGGATATCGAGGATAAAATATCGGCCTTACCCCATCAATTATCCGGGGGAATGCGGCAAAGGGTAATGATAGCCATGGCGCTGATGATGGAACCGGATCTGGTAATAGCAGATGAACCCACAACGGCTCTTGATGTTACAACGCAAAGCCAGATTTTTGAGCTGATAAAGGAGATGAGACAGACCGCCACATCCATGCTCCTTATAACCCACGATATGGGTGTTATCTGGGAGATGTGCGACCGTGTACTTGTAATGTATGCTTCAAAAATCGTGGAACAGGGTTCCATTGATCATATTTTTTTAAAAACAGCTCATCCATATACAAAGGGCCTTTTAGAATCGATTCCAGGGTTAAATATAAAAAAAGAGCGGTTAAAATCGATCCCTGGACAGGTACCTTCGCCCCTTTTTTATCCCAGGGGGTGTAATTTTAATAACCGATGTTCCATTGCCGGAAAAAGATGTCAAAATGAAAAACCAAAGTTAAAAGAAATAGAACCAGGACATATGGCAGCCTGCTTTAAACCCCTCCTTTAAAAGGTTAAGGGGGGGGTTAACTTTGACCATTAAATGTCAAAGTTTAAGCTATGGTGAAATTTAAAAAACTCTGGTTGTTTGAGCGCAGCGAGTTTCAGAAATTTTTAAATTTTATTATAGCTAAGGCTGTTGCTAAAATTAAAACCCCGGGATTAATCTTAAATGGAGGGATAACGCTCCCCGAACTTACCCATGCTTAATGTAAAAAATTTAAAAACATGGTTTCCTGTAAAACAGGGGATCATCTCAAAAACAGTTGGTTATGTTAAGGCTGTTGATGGAGTCTCTTTTCATATAAAAAAGGGTGAGATCCTGGGCCTTGTGGGTGAATCAGGATGCGGCAAAACCACCTTAAGCAGAACCCTTCTGGGGCTTGAAAAAGCCAGATCAGGAAAAGCCGATTTTTATGGAAAAGATCTTTTATCCCATGGGAGCCATGATTTAACTGATTTAAGAAAAAAAATACAGATTATTTTTCAGGACCCCTTTTCTTCCCTGAACCCCAGGATGAATATCCAGGACATTGTATCAGAAGGACTTGTCAGATTCAGGATGCTTAAAAAATCAAAACAAAAAGATGCTGAAAAACTGATTGAGGAGGTGGGGCTGGACAAAAAAATGATATTTCGCTACCCCCATGAATTTTCAGGGGGCCAGCGGCAGCGCATAAATATCGCAAGGGCCATCTCCTTGAGACCCGATTTTATTATTTGCGATGAACCTGTAAGTGCCCTTGACGTTTCCGTGCAGGCCCAGATAATTAATCTTCTCCTCGATTTAAGGGACTTGTATAAGCTTTCCTACCTTTTTATCACCCACGATTTAAGCGTGGTGAGCCATATCTCAGACCGGCTGGCTGTAATGTATATGGGAAAATTTGTGGAGTACGGCCCCACCTATGAAATAATCAAAGCACCCCTTCACCCTTATACAAAGGCGCTTATCAGCGCTATCCCTCTACCTTACAAGCCAATTACCAAAGAAAAAAAACTCATTCTTAAACCTGAAGCAACCTCTTTTACCAAAAAAACATCGGGATGCAGTTTTTATCCCCGCTGTCCTGAATCTCTTAAGATCTGCAAAAAATATTTTCCAAAAAAAACATTTGTTAAAAATCGCCAAATCTGGTGTCATCACTTTGCCGTGGATTCTTCTTCCTGATTATGGTATCAATGAGAATCAGTTTAATCTTGACCTGCGCCCAAATATCTATTATTATGTTACTACATTTATTGCATTGATTGATTGTTTGTGATTGTTTGTGATTGTTTGTATCTATTGCAATTATTGCATCATTACGCTATAATAATAATGCAATTATTGCATCATTACGCTATAATAATAAAAGTTTAATATAAAATATACTTTTATTGTTTTACGAAAAATAGTGGACATGGCCTGTTTTTAAAAAATTCAAGGCCTTTATTTTTTATTTTTTAGTGGGAGGATTTGTAGATGGTGAAAAGTTGTATCAAGATCAGCATTATAGTTGGGTTTATGGCATTTTTTCTAACATCAGCAGTAAATGCCAAAGATCCTGGTTGGAAAGAAGATCAAAATAAAATGTTCGAAGAAATAGGTTTAAAATCAGGAGAAGTAATAGGAAAGGATAACTGGAAAAAAATTGAAGGGCTTGTACCTGATGATATGGTGAAATGGGTCAGGGAAGGCAAAGTCATAATGAATATAGGAGAGTTTGGATATGATGCCAGTAATGACGCAGAATGGGATGAATATGGTCTCAAACACAATGTCGGCAAATATTCCCTTGATAAAGAAGGAGTTGTAATAGAAACAGCAACCGGCAAATTTCCAAAATGGGTGTATGGGTATCCCTTCCCTGACATCGACTTTAAAAAAGACCCTGACGCCGGAATAAAATTTATGCATAACAGGGATATCACCAGGGGAAGAGATGGATCTTATAAGAGTCCCTTTACAGTCGAATGGGTTGGAAAAAACGGCTTTGAAAGAGTTCTTCAAAATGAATATTACCGGTTTAGTTTTTGGGGGACAACCGAGGCAAAGGATGATGGAAACGCAAAAGACATGATGTTTATGGAGGTTACAGTTGTTGTGGCACCCTATGATGTTTCCGGAACAGCTCAGCTTACCTACAGAAAAATAGACGGGTCAGACGATCAGCTTTATGTATATATTCCCGCCATAAGAAGAACCAAAAGAATGTCAGGTGCAAACAGATCTGATCCATTTATGGGATCAGACTTCACCATAGATGATGGAAACGGCTGGATGGGAAACACATCAAGTATGAAATGGAACTATATTGGGGAAAAAACAGGGTTGATGTGCATTGCCAAATACAGTGCGGATGACTATACCCACATGACTCAGGAGGCTGACGGTCACTGGAAAGCGTCAAGTGATGTTGAGGGGGTCAAATCCGGCTGGCAGGCTAAGGAAAAACATACCCAGGCACCATGGTCCCCTGTAACATGCGTTTGGGTTCCAAGAAAATTTCATATTGTCACATGTGTACCCGAAGATCCCTATTATAATATGGGAAAAATGAAATTCTGGATTGATAAAAAAAGCCTCTGGGGTCAATATAAACTCATGTGGGATATTGCCGGAGAATACTGGAAAACCGGAGCCTATATGCCCCAGTTCATGAAATGGAGCAAAATTACCCAGTCGAGTAATATGCATCTTTTTTATGATGTAAAAACAGACCATTCCACAATTCTCAGATCTTCGGGAAAAAATATTTTTGGAAGAGACCTGTTTTATCAATATAACCTAAAAAATATGAAGAAAAAATTTTCAGTTAGTCGGCTTGGCACCTGGACAAAATAGAAATTAATACCAAACCCTCGTTTTCGAGCTTAAACCTGAAAACGAGGGTACTCTTTTAAAACATTATTTTATAGAAGGCTGTCCGAGAATGCCCTTTTTCCCAAACTCTGCGTTATGCTCAAAAATTATCCTCGGAATATCAACCATATGCCTGCGGTAATTTTTTAAGCAAGCCTTGATTTTGAAAAAAATTGCTATTCTCGGACAGCCTCCCAGTAATGTTTTTTATATTCACCTTTCTCCTAACTCAACGGCATTATTTCTCAGATTTTAATCTCTACTCAGCATTATTTTCAGAATTTTTTAATCAAGCAAGCTGTCATTATCCGTTTTTTTAATAAAATCGTATTTTTAAATACATGTTCGTATAATCGCTTCAAGGCCATAATGTTTGGTACCGCTTTAATAACTTCGGATATTAACCATAATGCATTGAAACTGAACTTTCCATTAAAGTGGTTTTGCTGAACATTTATTTTTAATAAGTTTTTCTGAATTTTTGTTTTAAAAAGCAAAAAGTATTTATTAATTTTTACTTTTACAGGAGGTTGTTCTGATGATCAAAAAACTTCTAGTTGCTAACCCTTTCTTTGCTCTATTTATCCTTTTTGCAGTATCTTCATCCAACGCCTATGATCCCCAGTGGAAAGAGAATCAACAGGCAATGTTTCAAGAGATAAACCTCAAGCCAGGAGATGTAATAGGAAAAGATAACTGGAAAAAAATCAAAGGGCTTGTCCCTGCTGATATGGAAAAATGGGTAAAAAGTGGGAAGGTTATAATAAATATAGGGAGCTTTAAGTATGATGCCAGCTCCGATGATGAATGGGATCAGTATGGTCTCAAGCATAATAAGGGGAAATATACCCTGCATGACAACGGAAACGTTATTGAAACTGCAACGGATGATTTTCCAAAATGGGTATATGGGTACCCTTTCCCCGACATAGATTTAAAAAAAGATCCTGACGCAGGGATAAAACTTAGTCATAACAGGGATATTAACAGGGGGAGAGACGGTATTTTCAAAGGCCCTTTTACTGTTGAATGGATAGGGGAAAAGGGGTTTGAAAGGGTTATATCCAATAATTATTACAGGTATAATTTCTGGGGAACAAAACAGACAAAAAACGATGGTAATGCTTCAGGAATGCTCTTCATGGAGGCTACAGTTGTTATAGAACCATATGATGTAGCAGGAACAGCTCAGTTGACATATAGAAAAACAGACGGATCTGAAGATCAGCTTTATGTCTATATCCCCGCAATCAGACGAACCAAAAGAATGTCAGGTGCAAACAGGTCTGATCCTTTCATGGGTTCGGATTTTACCATAGATGATGGTAACGGCTGGCTGGGACATACGTCGGCCATGGAGTGGCGGTATGTTGAAGAAAGAACAGGCTTGATGTGTATTGCTAAATTCTGTACAGAAAGCTACACAATGATGGGGCAAACAAGTGATGGCCGATGGAAGGCTGTAACCGATGTTCCCGGTATTAAAACAGGCTGGCAGGTTAAGGGGCACACCCAGGCTGCATGGTCCCCTGTTACATCTGTTTGGGTGCCGAGAAAATTTCATGTAATTGAAGCCAAACCTAAAGACCCCTATTATAACATGGGAAAAATGGAATTCTGGCTTGATAAAAAAACCCTCTGGTCGCAGTATAAACTCATGTGGGATATTGCAGGAGAATACTGGAAAACAGGATCTTTCATGTGCCAGTTTATGAAATGGGGTGACAATATCACCCAGTCAAGCAACATGCATCTTTTTTACGATAATAAAACAGATCACGCAACAGTTCTCAGATCCTCAGGGAAAAATATTTTTGGGCGTGACCTGCTTTATGAAATCAACATACCGGATAATAAAGATCAATACACAGTGGGACGCCTTGGCACCTGGACTAAATAGGACAAAAATACGAAAAATTTTTTGCAGAATATTGTCATAATATTGTATAATTGTACCATTAGAAATATTTCGGGAATACTTTTCTGTATTCCCGAAATTTCCACTGGAAATCAGTATTTTCCGGTTAGGAAGCTGCAAGAAAGAACGGGAAGTTTAATTGTTTTTGTAGCATACGAATAACTTTTTTGAATTTTCACGCTTGCTCCGCCAAAATTACAAAACTCGCTCGTGCCTCGCTCAAACAATCGCAATCTTTTGGCGTAGCAAAACTACAAAATTTTTATTTACAAGCTTTCCTTGCACAAAATTATAACCATACATTACTGAAAAAATTGGATATATCCTGTTGTAAAAAAAAATTTAAAACCTTTATTTTTTAATTAATAGGAGGATTTTTGTGGTAAAAAATTATATCAAAATGAGTATTCTGGTTATTTCCATAGCATTTTTTTTGACATTCGCAGCAAATGCCGAGAAGCATAATTGGAAAGACGATCAAAGTAAAATGTTCGAAAAAATAGGTTTGAGTCCAGGAGAAAAAATAGGGAAAGATAACTGGAAAAAAATTGAAGGCCTTGTACCTGATGACATGGTAAACTGGGTCAGGGACGGCAAGGTTATAATGGAAATAGGAGAATTTGCATATGATGCCTGTAATGATGCAGAATGGGATGAATATGGTATCAAACATAATGTCGGCAAATATTCTCTTGATAAAAAAGAGGTTATAATAGAAACTGCAACCGGAAAATACCCAAAATGGGTGTATGGATACCCCTTTCCCGACATAGATTTTAAAAATGACCCTGATAGCGGAATAAAAGTTATGTATAACAGGGATCTTACCAGGGGGAGAGAGGGGGCAATGAAGAGCCCTTTCACAGTTGAATGGATTGGGGAAAACGGATTTGAAAGAGTTCTCCAAATCGATTACTACCGGTATAATTTTTGGGGTACAACCCAGGCAAAGGATGATGGGAACCCAAAAGACATGCTGTTTATGGAAGTTACAGTTGTTGTCGCACCCTACGATGTTTCAGGAACAGCTCAACTTTCCTACAGAAAAATAGACGGATCAGACGATCAGCTTTTTGTCTATATCCCCGCCATAAGAAGAACCAAAAGAATGTCAGGTGCAAACAGATCTGATCCGTTTATGGGATCAGATTTTACCATAGATGATGGAAACGGCTGGATGGGAAACACATCAAGTATGAAATGGACCTATCTTACAGAAAAAATAGGTTTAATGGCTGTTGCCAAGTATAGTGCGCAAAACTATACTCACATGGCTCAGCAGGATGACGGTCACTGGAAAGCATCAAGCGATGTTGAAGGGATCAAAACCGGCTGGCAGGTTAAAGGATGCGGCCAGGCCCCATGGTCACCTGTAACATGTGTTTGGATTCCAAGAAAATTCCATATTCTCACATGCATCCCTGAAGATCCCTATTATAATATGGGAAAAATGGAATTCTGGATCGATAAAAAAACCCTCTGGGGTCAATATAAACTCATGTGGGATATTGCCGGAGAATACTGGAAAACCGGATCCTTTATGCCCCAGTTTATGAAATGGGACAAGATTACCCAATCGAGTAATCTGCACCATTTTTACGATGTAAAAACAGGTCATGCCACAGTTCTCAGAGGTTCGGGGAAAAATATTTTTGGAAGGGACCTGTTTTATGAATATAATTTAAAGGATATGCAATAAAAATTTTCAGTGAGCCGGGTTGGCACCTGGACAAAATAGGAATATAAATTTTGCATGGGTTATAAAAAATATGGGCTTAGTTCTTTATCTTGGGCCACTCACATCTCATATTTCAAAATAGCCGAAATTAAAACCAACCCAAAAAATATTTATTACTCGAGTTTCTATATTTGTTTTTAAAAGCCCTACTGAATTTCAATCGGTCAGGAGGACTTTTAAAAAATTTAACCAACTAAACATAATATTATAACATTTTCTATTGTAATGTTAAATATAATGTTATAATATTATAACATATATTGTATAAAATTCATCTTCCCCCTCACGCTGGCATCTTATACTAAATTCTTTACCGCCGAAGATTGATCCCCAGGAAGCATTATTTTTTAAAGAATAAAACCATAGACTGTAACATAAATAATCTCAATTAAAAAAACTCCGGCTGTTTGAGCGTAGCGAATTTCAGAGGTTTTTAAATTTTATTACAGCTCGGTTTATTGCTGATAATCAAAACCAAACCCTGAACGTATATAACGCTCTATATATACTGCGCCCTTTTTTGACTATTTTTTATAACCATTCACTATTGTCCGGTTAGAAAGCTGCAAGAAAAAAATACGGGAAGTTTAATTGTTGAACAAATTCTACAAAATTTCTTCAACAATTAAACACCCCTGCGCAAAATTCTATCCTGGCATTTGGTTAAAAAGGGAATTTATCAACTTTTATTTTTTTCAAAGGGGTATTCAAATGATTAAAATGCTTATAAAGGTCGCTCTTTTGTTCTGTTTGTCTATTATTGTTGCAGCTTCACCATCTTTTTCCGATGATCCCAACTGGAAAGAGAATCAACAAAAAATGTTTGATCAGATAGGGTTAAAGCCAGGAGATGTTATAAATAAAGATAATTGGAAAAAAGTTGAAGGGCTTATTCCCGATCCCATGGTCGAGTGGGTGAAAGAAGGGAAAATGATAATGCAAATAGGGGAATTCAAGTTTGATGGAAGTGATGATGCCCAATGGGGGAACTACGGGCTAAAACACAATCTGGACAAATATGCCCTTAATGACGAAGGTACTATAGTAGATGCTGCGACCGGCAAAGTCCCTGGATGGGTATATGGATACCCTTATCCCAGGATTGATTTTGAAAATGACCCTGACGCAGGGATAAAGTTAAATCATAATCGGGACATAAATATGGGAAGAGATGGCCGCTGCAAATGCGGTTTTTCAGTTGAATGGGTAGGAAAAAAAGGATTTGAAAGGGTTATATCTAATGATTATTACAGATATAATTTTTGGGGGAATAAACCTACGGAACATATTAACAACAAAAAAGGGGTGCTGTTTAAAGAAATTACAGTTGTACGATCTCCATATGATGTATCAGGAACAGCTCAGCTGACAATCAGAAAGACAGATGGAAGCGCTGATCAGCTTTATGTTTATATTCCTGCTATCAGAAGAACAAAAAGGATGTCGGGAGCAAACAGATCTGATCCGTTTATGGGATCAGACTTTACCATAGACGATGGTAATGGCTGGTTAGGACATACTTCAGCCATGAAATGGAGATATATAGAAGAAAAAACAGGCCTCATGTGTATTGCAAAGTACAGCGCAGAAAATTACAATTTTATGAAACAGGCGCCTGACGGCAGCTGGACGTCTGTGACAGACGTTCCAGGCATTAAATCAGGCTGGCAGATTGAGGGGTGCAATCAGGCTTCCTGGTCCCCTGTAACATCTATTTGGGTTCCGAGAAAACACCATATCATAGAAGCCATACCTAAGGACCCGTATTATAATATGGGAAAAATGGAATTCTGGCTCGACAAAAAAAGCCTCTGGACACAGTATAAACTCATGTGGGATATTGCAGGGGAATACTGGAAAACCGGAGCCGCAATGCTTCAATTTATGAAATGGGATAATCAAACAACCCACGCAGGAAACATGCAGGTTTTTTATGATCGAAAAACAGATCATGCCACAATTCTCAGATCCTCCGGAAAAAATATTTTTGGAAGGGACCTGCTTTATTCATTCAACCTCCCTGAGAATCTAAAACAATTCTCTGTGAGCCGCCTTGGCACCTGGACTAAATAAAAAATGTAACTATTCAGCGTCACTGATTTAAGACACGCCCTGCTGCTTACATATCAGCTGAATAGTTACAAACTATTCGTACGATAATATCCTCAGGCATTATTCTGCAAAGAAAGTATTGTTTTTAAAATAATAAAATCATGGAGCCCCCCTCTTTTAACTGTTTTTCATAATTATTTCAGTAGTGCCGATTAGAAAGTTGCAAGAAAAATACGGAAAGTTTAATTGTTTTTGTAGCATGCTAAAAAATTCTACGAAATTTATTCAATACGCTACAAAAACAATTAAACTCCCCCCCACGCAAGATTCTAACCGGACACTACTGATTATTTATTTAAAAAGAGGATTTATCAACTTTTATTTTTTTAAGGAGATATTTTAATGATCAGAAATATTATGCAGGTCGCATTTTTGGTTAGTTTGTTTATTCTTTTTGCAGCCCCGCCATCTTTTGCCGATGATCCGAACTGGAAAGAAAATCAACAGGAAATGTTTGACCAGATGGGACTAAACTCAGGGGATGTAATAAATACGGATAACTGGCAAAAAGTTAAAGGGCTTATTCCCGAGCCCATGGTCATGTGGGTGAAAGAGGGAAAAATGATCATGAATATAGGGGAATTCAAATTTGATGGAAGCGATGATGCCCCATGGGAAAACTACGGATTAAAACATAATATAGATAAATATACCATTGATGAAGAAGGTAACCTAATAGAGACTGCAACCGGTAAACCCCCGAAATGGGTATACGGATACCCATTTCCGCAAATTGACTTTGAAAATGATCCTGACGCCGGGATAAAGCTAACAAATAACCGGGATATAAATATGGGAAGAGATGGCAGTTTTAAAGCCCCTTTTTCAACTGAATGGATAGGGAAAAAAGGATTTGAAAGGGCTCTTTCCTGCGAACTTTACAGATATAATTTCTGGGGCACAAAAACCACAGAACAGTTTAAAAACAGTGACGGCCTGCTCTTTAAGGAGATTACACTTGTGCAGGCACCATACGATATGGCTGGGACAGCTCAGCTGACAATAAGAAAGACAGATGGAAGCGAAGATCAACTTTATGTTTATATCCCCGCCATAAGAAGAACCAAAAGGATGTCAGGTGCAAACAGATCTGATCCGTATCTGGGGTCAGATTTTACCGTGGATGATGGTAATGGCTGGTTAGGACATACTTCATCCATGGAATGGAAATATATAGAAGAAAGGATAGGTCTAATGTGTATTGCAAAGGGGTGTACAGAAAGGGCTACCTCCATGAGCAAAGAGGCCGACGGGAGATGGTTATCTGGGGAAAGCGTGGCCGACATCCAAACAGGCTGGCAGGTTAAAGGGTCCACCCAGGCTCCCTGGTCCCTTGTATCAGCTATTTGGGTTCCCAGAAAATTTTATGTCGTTGAAGCCATACCTAAGGATCCATATTATAATATGGGAAGAATGGTATTTTGGGTCGAAAAAAAAATCCTCTGGTCGCAGTATAAACTCATGTGGGATATTGCAGGGGAATACTGGAAAACCGGAATAATGACGTTTCAATTTATGAAATGGAAGAACCAAACAACCCACGCAGGAAACATACAGTTATGCTATGATAAAAAAACAGATCATGCCACAGTCCTCAGAGCGGCCAGGGAAAATATCTTGGGACAGGGGAAACCTTTTGAATTTGACATTTCTAACAATCTAAAACAGTTTTCTGTGAGCCGCCTTGGCACATTGACCAAATAAAATACAGAAGTGTCCGGTTATAAAGTCGCAAGAAAAATCCAGGTAGTTTAATTGTTTTTTCCGCTATTGCGAAAAAACAATTAAACTCTCCCCACGCAAGATTCTAAACGGACACTATTGAGAATTTTTATTTGAAAATATGCTTTTTAGCTATTTTATATTCTTCAAGAGTAATCAGCCCTTTTTCCAGCATACTGACAAGCTCTGTTAATTCTTTAATACGGTATTGCTCAGGGCTATCAAGCTGATTAATTTTGGGGAAGGAATCTCCTCCAGCAAGAAGTTCCTGTGAGCTGCCACCTATTTTAAAAGATGCAAATCCTCCAAGAAAACTTATTTCAACTGTTCGACCATTAAAATCAGGAGTATTCAGAATCTCTCGCAATGTTTTCCCTTCCCTTTTCATTCGTCTATAAAAACAATACCCGGAACCGATTATTATCAAAAAAACTGAAAGAAAAATCCAGGGTGTATAAATAACAATCCCACGGAAAAAGATAACCAGACATCCAAGAATGGCTATTAAAAAAACATGTAGAATAAGAATAGCATACAGGCTAAATAAACTTTGGAAATGGGTATCAGAATTTTTATGATTAGTCATTTTACGTTATAATGGATCTGTTTCGCTAAAAAATTATTCCGCATTCTTTAACGTAGAGCCGTTTTTAAAACGCTCCACAAGTTTTAAAGAATAATGCTGGGGCATTTCAAAGGCCATTGACCTATTTTGCATTGAATTCAGCTTCATTATAAGAAAATTCAATTTTTTCAACAACTTGTATTTATCACGAATATCGTCTGTTTCTGCAAGAAGTTCTTCTGCTTGTAAAATTTTTTTTTTTAATTCAATTTCCGGCGGAATAAAATCGGCATTTTTCAATATTTTATAAGCAATACGGAGATCATCCGGTACCATTGATTCATCACTAAAATCAAGTGGCTTCCCAGAGCCGGGCAGCTTATCAAACGCTCCATTTTTTTGTGCCGTTTTAATTCTCTCTTCTACGATTTTTTCAAAACCTGTAAACATTTTAAATTTATTATCTTAAAACAAAAACCCCCTCCTGGTTAACAGAGGGGGTATATTATATATCTGGTGGCGATGCAGGGAATCGAACCCCGGGCACTGCGGATATGAGCCGCATGCTCTAACCATCTGAGCTACATCGCCATACTTTTTAAGAAAACCCAGCCTGAAAAATTACGGGGAGGAGCTTTCAACATGTACGTTAAACATTTCAATATCATCTAACAGATTAGCGAATACTATCATAAACTGAAGATTATTTCCAGCTTTAATATTAATATTATTTTTATTATCACCTTCTTTATTGTTAAGATGATCGATTATTTTATTTAAATCAAGGTTTTCAAGATCAATTCCTGACAATATGTTTCCGCAATATGCATTTTCTGTTTGCGTACCGGTTTTGGCTATGAGGTTTGCAGTTACTTTAACAAAACTCCTTGGGTGATCATAATTATTTCGAATTTGGCCTGTGATCACGTAAAGAAGACCGGCCTTTACATTTTCAATATATTCTCCATTAAGTGGCTCCTCAAGAACCGTGATCTTATTTCTGCCATCCAAATCCTGCTGGTTATTACTTTTGGCAAGATCAGTAACATAGGGAATATAAATATCCTGAATTACAAGAATATTCGAAACAGACCTGACAAAATCAGTAATATACATAATTTTGGTTCCTTTGGTATCAAGAAACATAATACCAACAAAAGAACCGCATGTAATAAGAAAGAGGACAACCAGAATGGCAACAATTTTCCCTGCTTTTCCTTTTTGGGGATAATCCTTTTTCCCACTCACTTTGGGCTCAGGTTTAACTTCAACCGGCGTCACAATTTCCGGCGGCTGAACAACATCATCAACAGTTTCTTTAATAACCTCTTTTTTATCTTCATAATCAGAAAAATTTATTTCCAAAGAGATATCTGTTTCTGGTTGTTCAGTAACTTCATCACCCATGTCAAAGTCTAATTCAAAGCCGGTGGGTGGAGTTCTGATCCCTTTTTCAATATTTTCCTGATCACCGGCATGCTGCATTTCCGGCGAAGAATCTTCACCATCTATTAAAGCCTCCAGATCAGATAGCTCAAGGGATCCTGTATCATTGTCCGGAGTAAGATTATCGGATGCCTCTTCAAAATCTAAATCCAACTCAAGCTCAAAATCTTCAGTAGCTTCATCAGAATCTGTATTATTTTCATTGAATTCAAGGGAGTCTTCCACATCAGACAAATCAACTTCTTCACTCAAACCATGTTGATCATCTTCACCCTCTGGGTCTTCAGCTTCAACCAGAAGATCAGTGCCGGTCCCTTCTGCATCCAGCGAAAAAGTATCTTCATCCCCGAGTATAATTTCAAAATCAGCTAACTCTATTTTTTCTCCTGCATTTTCATCACCCTGGGCCTCATCCCCATCCTCCTTATCATCAAAGAGTTCCTGGTTAAGAGAGAGCTCAATATCGTTTACATCGGCTTTTTCATCAAAACTTGATCCGTCCTCATCTAAATCAAGGAGACCTTCCAGATCAGATAAATCTGCATCTTCTGTTTCACCATGAAACACTGCATCATCTGCTTTATCTTCTATCCCGTCAAGCTCAATGCCCAATTCCAGATCAACATCTTCTGCTGATTCTTTATCTGCCGGCTCTTCAAGGGAGACCGGCTCATCATCATCAAGATCAAGGAGACCTTCCAGATCAGATAAATCTGCATCTTCTGTTTCACCATGAAGCACTGCATCATCTGCTTTATCTTCTATCCCGTCAAGCTCAATGCCCAATTCCAGGTCAACATCTTCTGCGAACTCTTCATGGCCGGCTTTGGGATTTAATTCAACTCCGAGATCTTCTGGATTAAAATCCAAGTCATGCTCAGTGGGAAGGGGCATATTTTGGAAATTATCACCAGAGCTTCCACCGTCAAAACCGACGGAACTATCTACCACTTCTGAATGTTCATTAGGATTACCAGCATTGTTCGTATTTATAAGGGGTTCCGTTGATTCCTCACCCGATATGGGAGGATAATAAAAAAATATTTCCTTACAAACCGAACAGCGGAATTTGTTACCTGCTGCATCAAGCAAAGTTTCATCCACATTAAAACTAGTGCCACATTCATTACAGGTAATAATCATGGTCAATCCTTATTGTCATTTATAAATTTTATAAACCTAACTCCACCTGCGTAAAAACCAAAACATAAAAAAAATCATATTTCCAACAATTTTACAGTGAAATTTATTTAAAAAGCATATAGTTGACGAGCACAACACAAAAAAACCAGGCAGGACCAAAATAATTATACTCTTATATTTTAATTTATAGATTAACTGGCCAAATTTATCCGCAACATATGACCTTCAATATTTTTTTACAACCTATGGGTGGAAAATACACGGAACAAAATATCTTGTCAATAATTTTACTTCATCATATTCCTGTATGCGCTAGTTTTTTTATTATTTTTTTTTGTTCCGATGTTAATTCAGAAGGCATTTCAATATGAATCCTTACGAACAAATCTCCCCTGGCAGTACTGTTCATCTGGGGTAACCCAAGACCGGAAAGCCGCATCATAGTCTTGTGAGCTGTACCTTGCGAAACATTTACATTTAAAGTCTTATTATCAAGGGTAGGTATGGGTACCTTTACTCCCAGAAGAGCATCTGTTATTTTAATATTTTTATTAATATAAATATTATAATCTTTAACTTCAAAAAAAGGATCATTAATGACTTTTGATTGAATAAAAAGATCGCCAGGAGGCCCCCCATAGGGACTTGGCTCTCCTTTTCCTGGAAGCCTGACTTTTTTCCCTGTTATCATGCCCTTAGGAATTTTCACTTTTATTTTTTCCACACGGCCATTATTCTGCAAATTAACAGCTTTAGTGGCCCCCGATACAACTTCATTCAAGGTTAAAGCGAGTTCATACACAATATCATTCCCCTTTCTTTGAACTGCCTGGCGCCCGGGAGATGAACCAAAGAAAAAATCATTTGCAGAAGAATGTCTTGATCCTCCCCTTCTATAAGAACTTCCGCTCCCAAAACCAAATTCCCTGAAAATGTTTGAAAAGTCAAAGTCCTTAAAGATATCAGCCTCGGTATATCGCTGATTAAATCCGCTTGCACCGAATTCATCATATTGTTTACGCTTTTCCTTATTACTTAAAACAGCATATGCCTCACTTATTTTTTTAAATTTTTCTTCGGCGCTTTTATCTCCCTTGGCATGGTCGGGATGATATTTCATGGCAAGCTTTCTATATGCTTTTTTTATCTCATCCCCGGAGGCACTCTTGTCCAGCCCGAGGATCTTATAATAATCCTTTTCAGGCATATTTAAAATTCTCCACTTCTATTGTTAATTTGGGTTAAAAAAGATAAAGTCTGTTTAACAATAATGTCTACAGAGCAAGAGTCAAGAGATTATAGGCGTGAAAATTATATTCAGATCTAATTTTCACTG
The DNA here is from genome assembly GCA_030592105.1 of Desulfobacteraceae bacterium. Next base: position 34,611 of record JAUVKE010000001.1, on the reverse strand, counting down.
TCTAAAAAAAGTGTTTATTTAATTCAACACTAAATAATTTAATAAAAATCTATTTTAAATATTAATTGTATGTTAATAGATGAATAGTTTTAAATAGTTCTTTTATATAGATCGTCACATAAATAATTTCACTGCGTTATCGTCGCCTGCGTATTAAATACGCCTTCCTCCCTCTGGCCTTGTGCCAAATTTTAAAATCGGGTAATTATCTGACAATCTATAGCTATTTAAAAACTTTTTATTTTATAATCATAATTATTATTAAAAAAAGCTATGAAAAAAATTATATTAGTAATATTTTGTTTACTTATCTCTTGTTCAATTTCCCATGCTTCTTCAGCCGTTAAATGGTATTCCTATGAAGAAGGAATGATTAACGCCAAAAAAAATGAAAAAAAAATATTTTTACATTTTTGGGCACCCTGGTGTGGCTATTGCGTAAAAATGAAAAATAAAACATTCAATAATCCCCTGGTAAGTGATTATTTAAATACAAATTTTATATCTATTAAGATCAATACAGATAAAGAAAAAAAAATGGCATTAAAGTATTACGTCAAAGGCCTTCCTGATAGTTGGTTTCTTACACAAAAAGGTGAAAAAATAGGCAATTTACCAGGCTATATACCCCCTGAAAAATTTCTTCCCATGCTAAAATACATTTTAACTGACAGCTATAAAAGTATGAATTATAAAAAATTTTTAAAAACAAAAAAATAAAGCAAAAATTTTATATAGCTGCACAATCAATTACGTGCCTGTTCATAAAAAGACCTTTTAATCAACCTTATAGTTGTTAACAAAATCACTAATCCTGTCATTGCACATAAAAGCGAAGGTATCCATATATAGCTCTGATATTCCGGTCTTTCACAGGCAGCGACAATACCTATAATGCTGAATATAAAAATAAAAAGTAAAAAAAATATGAACAGGATACAGGTTATTTTTGTATCATACCAGGGAACAACTACTTTTTTAAATAATGGTGCTTTATGAATAAACATAATCATAGTTTTGTAGAAACATATAAAGGGCTTGTTGGATTTGGCTATGATAGAGAAACAGATGAAAACACTGTTGAATATTATCTCCAAAAATTTTCAGATGATGAACTTATGGAGATAATAAAGAAAAAATTTTCAGATGATGACCTTTCCGAAATATTTTTTTTAATCTCAAAACTTTTGCAAAAGCACTTGTCAGAACAGGAATATCATAAACTTTTTTTAAAAGACGACTCCCATGGGGATTAATTTGTTTTATTTTTTAAATAAAACGGCTTCCATTTTTTTGCATTATTTCAAAAGCCTCCCCAGACAAGCCTGCTCCCTGAACTATTTTCTTTGCCATTTCTGCGTCAATTAAATCCCCGGGACCGTGCGCATCTGTATTTATAACAAGTTGAGCACCTGTTTTTTGCGCTATTCTCGCAACATGACCATTAGTTAATGAATGCCCTTTTCTTGCAGATATTTCTAATAAAATATTATTTTCCTTTGCTTTCAGAGCTTCATCTTCTGTAATAAGACCCGGATGAGCAAGTATATCAATATCAGCATTTAAAGCAGCATTATTTGTTCCAGGAGCAACCGGTTCCACAATGGTCTCTCCATGCACTATTATTATTTTTGCTCCCAAAGCGCGTGCTATGTTGGCATTATATGCTATTAACGGAGGCGGGATGTGCGTAATCTCTATTCCAGGAATAATTTTAATGTTGCCAAGAACGTCATTGAGCTCTTTTGCGATGCGAGCTATCCTAGGAACAATAAAATCTATATTAGAGGAATCACCATGGTCTGTGATTCCTATAGCTTTTATACCGGCGGATTCGGCACGCCTCACAAGTTCTGCAGGGACAAGTTCCCCATCACTAAAAATTGAATGCGTATGAAGGTCTATCATTATTTTATCCATCTTTTGGGTTGGTTTTAATTTCGGCCATTTTAAGATATGATGGGTGAGTATTGAAAATAAAGATACAGCCTTGTTTTTTTCTTAATACTCAGCACCAAGTGGCTCAAGATAAAGCCAAGACCCATCTTTTCTATATTTTATATTTACCAAAATCTTTTGGTGAAAGATTATTAAGGTAATCAGCCCATTTTTTTCCTTCTTTGCTTTTATCCAGAATTTCAGCTGATTCGTTGATCGGTAAATCTGATTTTTTTGATTTTTCAAGAACTTTATCGTTCACAAATATTGGTGCATTAAAACGAAGAGCAATGGCAATAGCATCACTGGGCCGCGCATCCATAAAAAAGTTTCTTTCAATGGAAGAAAAATTTATTTTTGCATAAAATGTGTTATCTAAAATATCAGATATTTCTATGCTCGATACAGTAATATCAAGCTTCAAAAATAAATTTTTAAAAAGATCATGGGTCATGGGCCGTTCAAACTGAATATTTTGCAGAGCGGAAGCAATAGCAGTGGCTTCAAACAGGCCGATCCATATGGGGATAGTTTGTTCATTGTCAGGAATTTTTAATATGATTATCGGGGTGTTAGACTCAGGATCGATTGTCATGCCAGCTATACTCGCTTTATGCAGCATAATTTTTTTCTCCTTTATGACAAAAAGCTTTTTGATTATTAAAAACGGCTCTTCCCCATAATGAATTAGAAAGTGATTTTTCTATTATCACATTTACCAGTTTATTCACCGACAATTCATTTGCAAGTATCTTTTTATCGCAGGCAAAATTTACTATCCTGTTTGTACTTGTTCGTCCTGTCCACTCAGAAATCGATTTGCCCTGCTTTTTACTAGGCCCCTCAACCAGTATGGCTTCTATACGCCCAATATAATTTTTATTTTTTAATCTTGTATAGTACTCTTGCAGATTGAGCAAATTTTTCAATCTTTCTTTTTTTTCATCTTCAGAAACTTTATTTAAAAAGGCTGACGCAGCAGCATTGGGCCGATCTGAATATTTAAATGCAAAAATATTATCATATTCAACCCTTTTGATTAGATCAAGGGTTTCTGTATAATCGGCGCTGGTTTCTCCTGGAAACCCCACTATGAAGTCTGAAGTTATAGCGATATCCGGGCAAGCATCTCTAAGTTTGTTAATTTTTTCAATATACTCTTCTTTTAAATATTTTCTGTTCATTTTTTTTAATATTCTGTTTGAGCCTGACTGAGCCGGTAAATGTATATGTTTACACAGCTTGGAAAGATTTTTAAAACAGATAACAAGGTCATCTGAAATATCTTTTGGATGAGAGGTCGTGAATCTGATTCTCAAAAGGCCTTTTATATCATTAACACGTGATAAAAGTTCAGAGAAATAAGATAATCCATCTTGCTCTCCATAACTGTTCACATTTTGTCCAAGAAGCGTAATTTCTTTTACCCCTGAATCAACAAGGCTTTTTATTTCATTAATTATTACCTCTGATTTTCTGCTTATTTCCCGCCCCCGTACATAGGGAACCACACAATAGGTGCAGTAATTATCACACCCACGCATAATTGTCACAAAAGCAGTTGTTTTCCCATCATTTTTATAATTATAATTTTTTTTTTCATCCATATATTCAGACAGTTCAATGTCAACTACCCTCTCTTTTTTTGTTTCAACTGTTTTAATTAAAAAAGGGAGTCTATTAATGGACTGGGTACCAAATACAAGATCAACAAAAGGCGTCCTGGCAAAGATTTTTTTACCTTCCTGCTGTGCAACACATCCGCCTACAGCTATTATCAGCCCCTTTTTGTTTCTTTTTAATTTGGACAACCTGCCTAAAAATGAAAAAACTTTTTGTTCTGCTTTTTCCCGTATGGCACAGGTGTTTACTATTATAAGATCTGCTTTTTCCAAAGAAACAGTCTCTTTGTAGTTTAAGGGTAATAATATTCTGGCAATTGATTCAGAATCGTAGACATTCATCTGGCAACCAATGGTATTGATATATAAATATTTTGTTTTCATAAGAAAAAATGTGCGTATATTTTATTTAAAAAATGAATTTAATAAAAAAAGTACCAATTGAATACTTAAAATGCAACTAAAAATCAAACATATGTATGGAATATATGCCTTTTGTAAAATTACATTTGGACTTAATTCTAATTTACTGGATAAATACAGGGATCAATTTTAAATAGGACTTAGTTCTAATTTCAACAATACGCTGCGTTCTGACACCTGATGGCCAAAGTTAAGACCAAACCCATTTTAAAAATTAAGAGACATCTTGATCAGGGGCTTTTGAATATTTAAAATCTTCAATCATTATCTGCTGCTTAAGATTATTTATAACCATATCAACATCTTCGTCACACCCTGAAGGGACCAAAAGAACTATAATTCCAAGCTCCGGATCAATGGTGGTCAATATGGCTATTCCTTCATAGGCTTCTATTATAAATTTTATAAAGCTGATTTCTCTTCGATTGACTCTATAGTATTTTTTTTGTGATATCATTATTTTTGCATACCTGATTTATTTTTTTTAAAACATATTGAAAAAATATCTGTTTTGAAATAAAATTTTGTTTACTGAAAAAACATACTGTTCAATAATCCTTTTATATGAATTGTCAGATAATAACCCAATTTTAAAATTTGGCACAAGGCTGGAGAGCGGCGTATTATACGCAGGCGGCCGATAACGGAGTGAAATTATTTATGTACCGATCCATAGTTAAAATTATATGAAAAAAAAATGGCACATACACACCCCTGACAGGGAATCGGTTAAAGCTATATCCAGTGCTTTGAAATGCAGTCCCTTAACCGCGTCTGTTTTAGTAAACAGAAAAATAAATTCCGTTGATTGCGCCAGAGCTTTTTTGAATCCGTCTCTCAAAGACCTAAGACCTCCTTTTTCTTTTATTGATATGGATGTTGCCGTGCGCAGGATATATAAGGCCGTTATCTCCTCCGAAAAAATTTTAATTTTAGGAGATTACGATGCTGACGGAATAACTGCAACAGCAGTACTTGTTGAATTTTTTAATTATATTAACTCAGATGTATCATATTATATTCCCCACCGAATAAAGGAAGGGTATGGTCTTAAGCCGGAGCATATTACAAATTATATGGTGCCGGGCAATGTGGATCTTATCATAACAGTAGACTGCGGCTCAAGCAATCATAAGAGCGTTAAAATTGCACAGGAAGCTAATATTGATGTGATAATAACAGATCACCATAATATATCCCCCCCCTTTCCAGAGGCTGTTGCTGTTATTAACCCCAAGCGAACAGATTGCACTTCGGATTTAAATGATCTTGCAGGGGTTGGAGTAGCATTTTATCTTATTATATCTTTGCGTAAATATTTGCGTGATAAGAATTTCTGGCTCCATAAATCTGAACCAAATCTTAAAAACCTGTGTGACCTGGTGGCTCTGGGAACCGTGGCGGACATGGTTCCTGTTCGTGATGAAAATCGCATATTTGTAAAAACCGGATTAGATGTCATGGGTTCTACACCCAGACCCGGCATTGATGCGTTGATGAAAGTCTCCGGAGTAGAAAAATCCGAAGTGAGTGCTGGTGACATAGCATTTAAACTAGCTCCACGGTTAAATGCGGCGGGGAGAATAGATCACGCCAAAACTGCAGTGGAGCTTTTGTTAACAAAAGATAGAAGGTCTGCCATTGAAATAGCTTCATTATTGCATGAAATGAATGAGACAAGAAAGGGTATTGAAGGGGAGATTATTGCGGAAATAGAGGAGTTTTTAAAAGATAATCCGGAAATCCTGAAACAAAAAGTCCTTGTTCTTTCCGATTATTTTTCAAAAGACGGCTGGCATGAAGGGGTGCTTGGAATAGTTGCTTCAACTTTTGTTAAAAAATATTTTCGTCCAGTCATACTTATTTCAATTAAAAACGGCATTGGGAGAGGTTCGGGAAGGAGTATTCCGGCTATTGATCTTTATAATATTATTTCAGAATGTTCCATGGATCTTGAAAATTTTGGCGGACATAAAATGGCCGCAGGGCTTACAATAAAAGAGAACAGGATTAAATCGTTTCAGGAAAAAATCGAAAAAACCGTTTGCGAAATTAGCAGACCGGAACATTTTATCCCGCTGTTGTTTATAGACTACCTTCTTGATTTTGATAATATTTCAAAAAAATTAATTGATGAGCTAAAAATCCTTGAACCCCATGGTATCTCCAATGAGGAGCCTCTTTTTATGGCAGCCGATGTAAGAGCTTTCTCCTCTAAAATTGTGGGTGAAAAGCATAGAAAAATGCTTTTAAAGCAGTCTGGTTCAAATAAAGACAGGTTGTATAATGCAATTAATTTTAATATAGACCTAACAAAATCCTGTGCTGAACGCTTTGATCAAATTGCCTACAAGCTCCAGTGGAACCGTTGGAACGGCACAAAAACAGTACAATTAATTGTAGAGGAGACGTAATTTGCAGCCTACCAAAGTATATGAAAGGACAAGTTGTATATAAATGAAAAAGCTTATATATAGATCGTCATATAAATAATTTCACTCCGTTATCGGCCGCCTGCGTATTATAATACGCCTTCCTCCCTTCGGCCAAAGTGAAATTTATTATCTGACAATCTATAACGTCTATGAAATTTAATATCCGGCAGCCTTACCTGCTGTTATATTAATGCAATTCTTACTCATACCTATTAAAAATTATAAAAGTTATAAAAATAGAGCAAATATTATGCCTAAAAATTTTAGACCAAGTAATAGAGAATCGACTATCATATCAAAGATTGAATCATCAAAAGAATTTGCCAGGCGAAAAGTCATAGCTGGTATACGGGAATGCAAAGAACCTCTTGCCAATTCCATTGCAACCAAACTTATTGAAACTCGTCTGGTTGAAACGGGAAATAAAAATATGCTTGAGGAGCAGATAGGGCAAGCCCTTAACAAACTCTGCTTTGCTGATGATTTTGAGGTTGATTATCAGATATCTCCGTTTAGAAAACTTATATCAAACCCCCATGTTGTTTCCCTTTATCTCACCGCTTTTGTCGTGGAACAGCTGATAAACCATAGGGATATTGTAGATATTTTCGGTACAGATAAAGATATTTATAATACAATTAATAATGCGGTTGTGAAATTTTTGCCTGAATAATGCGCCCTTCCTTTTACCCTAGATTCGTAAATGGCCCTTTTGATGACCCAGGACTGTTTATCCCTTTTTTATTTGAAAGGCGGGCATTTTTCATGGATCTCGGGGATATAAGTTCGGTCTCTCCCCGTGATCTGCTTAAAGTGACCCATGTCTTTATTACCCATACCCACATGGATCACTTTGTCGGGATTGATAAACTTATCCGCATTTTTCTTGGGCGTGATAAAAAATTGTTCACCTATGGTCCCAGGGGCTTTTTAAAAAATATAGAGGGTAAACTGGCCGGGTATTCATGGAATCTGACCAAAGAGTATAAAACCAATTTTACCCTTCAGGCAACAGAGGTTTGGGAACAAAAGGTTATTACAAAAACCTTTATATGCAAAAAAAGCTTTCTCCCTGAAAGTAAAGACCCTGTTACTGACCCTTTTAATGGTATACTGTTAAAAGAGCCGGGGCTGGTTGTTCATACAAAGATTCTTGATCATATAATCCCATGCCTTGGTTTTTCTTTTACAGAAAGATTTCATGTTAATATTATAAAAAATTCTCTGGATGATCTTGGACTTAAGGCAGGACCATGGGTAAGAATATTTAAACAGGCCCTGTTCAACAATGCTCCTCCGGATTCGAAGATAAATATCCTTTTGAAGAATAATAAACAAAAAAAATTTTTATTAAAAGATCTCACCGGTAAAATTGCACATATAACCAGGGGACAAAAAATTACATATGTATCAGATGTTATTTGTAGTGAACCCAATGTAAAAAAAATAGTTGCGCTTGCAAAAGATTCTGACCAGCTTTTCATAGAAGCTGCTTTTCTTGAAAAAGACAAAGATATAGCTAAAAAAAAATATCATCTAACTGCAAGGCAGGCCGGATGTATAGCAAATATGGCATGCGTAAAACAATTTTCGGTTTTTCATTTTTCACCAAGATACAGGGGAATGGAGCACCTTTTGTACGAGGAGGCGCAAGAGGCATATGCCAAAGGGGATGTTATAAGTTTTTAACAGCCAAAATCAAACAAGATAAAAAGGATCTTTTTCAAGCACCATTTCTTCTACCTTGACATGGGCCCCTGTGTTGGAAAAAAATTTCCTGAGTTCACAGGCCAGTTCTTTAACCATGATATGTTCCGAGTTAAAATGACCAATATCAATGAGGCCAAGATTAGCAGCTTCTGCGGTTCTGGCATCATGGTATTTAAAATCTCCACTTATATACACTTCTGCCCCGGATTTTAAAAAATTATCCATTAAGCTGGCTCCACTCCCTGTGCATAATGCTACTTTTTTTATGAAAAGATCTGGTTTACCGGCAAGTTTTATCGAATTAATATTTAATTTTTTTTTCAGCTCCAGGGCAAATAAAGATAGAGTGGTTTTATCCGCCAGTTCTCCCACCCTCCCTATTCCCTGGGTTGGTATAATCTCAGCTGCTGGTAATGTCAGGGGATATACATCGTACGCCATTGTTTCATAGGGATGATTTTTCCCAACATGCGTTATTACTTTTTCAAGGTCTTTTTTTTGAACGATGGTCTCTATTCTTACTTCATCCACATGGGATAATTTATCAGGGGAGCCATGAAAAGGGCTCGCGAAAGAACCAGGCTTAAATGTACCTTTGCCGGTATTTCGAAAGGAACAGCATGTATAGTTTCCTATTTTTCCCGCCGCAGCTTCGAGTTTTTGATCAAGAAGAGACTCTAATACAAAGTCTTCATGGGTGCAGGGAACATATATAACCAGCTTGCAAAATTGAGGTTCCAGCGATTCCCCTAAAACTTTAATATTTTCAAGCCCTATTTTACATGCAAGCATATCATTTAATCCACCAGATACACTATCCAGATTAGTATGTGCTGAATATATGGCTATTTTATGATGGAGAGCCATTTCTATGACACCACCGATTGGGGTGGATAGATTTATAGATTTCAGCGGACTGAATATTAATGGGTGATGTGTAATTAAAATATCTATTTTTTTTAAAAAAGCGGCTTTAACAACCTCAGGGAGAGGATCCAATGAGATACCTATTTTTTTTACAGGCCAGGCTGTATCCCCAACCTGGAGTCCTGAATTATCCCATTTTTCAGCTAATCCGGACGGTGCAATAGCTTCCATGGCCGATATAATATCAGCGACTGTTGTATTATTCATAATCTAAAGTTGAATAGTTACATGTTTTTCAAAATAAAAAAGGCGTGGTAAAACCACGCCTTTTTGTAAAAAACTTATTTCGTTTATATTATCAATTTTAATTTTTGAAAAAATGGGCCCACCTGGAATCGAACCAGGGACCTACCGGTTATGAGCCGGTGGCTCTGCCAGCTGAGCTATGGGCCCACAAGCGTCAAATAAAAATACTATATATCTGAATGAATAAAAAAAGTCAAGTATTAGGTGTTCCTATTTCTCAATAAAACTTTTTAATATTTTACTTCTTGTGGGATGCCTCAATTTTCTTAAAGCTTTGGCTTCAATCTGTCTTATTCTTTCACGGGTTACTGAAAAGTCCTGTCCCACTTCTTCCAATGTATGGTCAGCTTTTTCTCCAATTCCAAAGCGCATTCTAAGTACTTTTTCTTCCCTTGGTGTTAATGTGGCAAGTACTTTTCTTGTTAACTCTGCAAGATTATGACTAACAGCAGCCTCCGACGGTGGCACAAACTTTTTATCTTCTATAAAATCGCCAAGATGGCTGTCATCTTCTTCCCCGATGGGTGTTTCCAGTGAAATAGGTTCCCTTGCTATTTTTAGAACTTTTCGAACTTTTTCCGGAGCTATTTCCATTTTCTCCGCTATTTCTTCAGGTTTTGGTTCACGCCCGTATTCTTGCACCAGATACCTGGATGTCCTTATAAATTTATTGATGGTTTCGATCATATGAACAGGAATTCTGATGGTACGAGCCTGGTCTGCTATGGCTCGGGTAATAGCCTGACGTATCCACCATGTTGCATATGTGGAAAATTTATACCCCCGCTTGTACTCAAATTTGTCCACGGCTTTCATTAGACCAATATTACCTTCCTGTATAAGGTCTAAAAACTGCAATCCTCTGTTTGTATATTTTTTTGCAATACTTACAACCAGTCGCAGATTTGCTTTGGTGAGCTCAAGCTTGGCTCTTTTGGAAACAAGCCGCCCTTTTCTCACCATTGACATTACCCCCCTTAAATTTTTTTGATCTATTTTAAGCAGGAATTCTTTTTCAGTGAGCTGGTCATTAATCTGTTTTAGCTCTTCAAAAAGTTCGTCTGTTTTTTGTTGAGGAAGATCACATTTTTTTTTAACAAGTTCCTCAAAATCTGATTTTGCGCATAAAGTCCCATGAATTTCCAGCGCAGAACAATCCACAAGGGATGCGCATTTGCCAAACCTGGTGTTCATGGCATTAAACCAGTCAAAATGTTTTTTTATCTTTTTTTCAATCTTATTGGTAACGTTTCCTGCAAACCGCCACCCTTTAAGGATATCAAAAAGTTCGATATTCTGATGGGCTATTATTTTGTTTAAACGATTTTTCTCTAACGGATCAACGGAATCATCAAAAATTTTTCCCCGGTATTCGGTATTTTTTTTATGAATGCCATCGATTTTTTCAATCATATCAAAAAATTTTTTTATCTGAGTATCTTCGTCAATATTAACATCGTCTTCAAAATTTTTTAAAACATATTTCGGTTTAAGTTCTCCACTTTTTATATCCTGTGCAAACGTAAGGATATGCTCAACCGCAGCCGATGTTTCAAGAAAAGCTTTTAATACTTTTTGATCCCCCATTTCTATTTTTTTGGCAATCTCAACCTCTCCTTCGCGGCTCAGGAGAGTTACAAGACCCATTTCCCGCAGATACATCTTTACAGGGTCTGTTATGGAACCATATTCTTGAGTATTTAAGGGAACCTTGGCGGCAACTGTTTTGGCAGGTATCTTTTTTTTTTAGGTTTATCACCCTCTTTAATTTTTACACCGGATTTAAGAATTGCAATAACAATTTCATCCATATGCTCTGAATAGATCATCTCCTCCGGAATAGCGTCATTTATCTCTTCATATGTTAGAAATTTCTGTTTTTCCCCTTTTTTAATCAGTTTTTTTAATATTGTATTTAATTTTTTTTCATCTATTTTTTTTTTACCGATATCATAGGCAGCGCCTGAATTTTCAATGATTTTTTTTACCATAGATTTGTTGCCTCCTGCGGACATCTATAGATGTTCAGATAATAAATTTCACGGCATCACACATTAAATCTTCGTTTCTCAACAACCTTCTTTTGTATACCTCTTAGGGTTTTCAATCGAAGATTTGCTTCATTTAATGATTCCAAGAGCAGCTCTTCATCATTGCTTTCTTCAGCCGATTTAATTTTTTTTAACAAGGAAATTTCTTTACATTTTTTTTCTGCTTCTATAAATCGAGCTATAAATCTGTTAAATTTTTTAATCTCCAAAATTTCATCACCAATCGCAAGAGAAGCCAGCAAATTTTTTTGCTTATGGTCATGGAGTCTGGATAATATTTCAACAGGTTCGTTTTTCTTACCACTTGAGTGCTCTAGAATATTTTTTCCCAACAATTTTAGCGAATTATCATTAAAATATTCAAGTACGTTTCTTTCTTCTATCTTCGGCAGTACTTCAGGGAACCTTAACATCATGGCAATTATATGCCGCTCCACTCTCAAATTTTTCCTGGAGGAACCTGTTTCACCTTCGGGGAAAAAATCTGGTTGGCACATATTCAACGGCTCAGCTAAAGCAGGATAAAAATTAACTCTGTCAGCCTGGCTATTCTTGCTGATTATACTTCTGATCTTTTCCATTATTGCAGATTCATCAACCTCCACCCGCTCAGACAATTCTTTAATATATAACGATCTTAAGACATTATCATTTAAAGCTCCCAGGAGTTTTGATATTTTTGCTATTATCTTGACTTTTCCTTCCAGGGAAAGCCCATATTTTTTTATTTCAGATTCGATTAAAAAAGATATGGTGGGCAAGCCTTTTTTTGCAATATTTTCAAATGCCTCCCCTCCTGATTCAAACAAGTATGAGTCTGGATCATGACCTGAGGGTAAAATTAAAATTTTTGCATTTACATGTTCCTTATTAAAAATATCAATGCTCCTTTTAGCTGCTCGCAGTCCAGCTTCATCAGAGTCATAAACCAGTATAATTGTACCATTTTCCCCAATAAATCCCTTTAATAATCTCGCATGTTCTCTGGTTAAAGCTGTCCCTAAAGTAGCCACGGAATTATAAAAACCATGCTGATGGAGTGCGATAAGATCAAAATAGCCTTCAACTATATAAACTATACTTGTTTTTCTACATTCATTTTTTGCCTTATCAATTCCAAAGACAGAACGGCTTTTATTATACAATTGTGTTTCAGGTGAATTAAGATACTTTGGCAAAGAAGTGTCCATAACGCGGCCGCCAAACCCTATTACCTGATTGGTTAAATCAAATATCGGAAATACAATTCTATCCCGGAAACGATCGTAAAAACCGTTCTTATTCGAAACAATCAACCCTGATTTTTCCACCAGTGGTAAAGAAAATTTTTCCCTGGAAAAATAATTAACAAGATTATTCCACCCTGCCGGTGCATAGCCAAGGTTAAATTTTATAATTATCTCCTTTGCAATTTTGCGATTGTAGAGATATTCTAAAGCCCCTTGTTTATTGTTTTTTGAAAATAAACATTTTTGATAAAAAGACATTGCGGCTTTATTGATGTTTATGAGACTTTCTCTTTCGTTTAACCTCTTTTTTTGTTCGGGGGTCATTTCCCTTGGTATAATTTCAATCCCGTATCTTTTTGCCAGCAAATTTACAGCTTCAGGAAATGAAATGCTGTTTTGCTTCATAATAAAACTAAAAACATTCCCCCCTTCATGGCACCCATGGCAGTAAAATACCTGCTTAACCGGGTTTACAGTAAAAGAGGGGGTTTTTTCTGAATGAAAGGGGCAAAGACCCAAGTATTCTTTCCCTTTTTGTTTGAGTACAACTACAGGGGAAATAACGTCTAATATATCGGCTCTATTAATAATTTCAGAAATTTTATCACTGGGAATGTTAAAAACCAAAAAAACAGCTCCAATTATATCAGTGGTGTCCGGTTAGAACAATTGCCAAAAAGAAAATACGGGAAGTTCTAACCGGACACCACTGTATATTTATATTTCATATGGTGATAAAGTAATAAAAGGGAAAAAATATACACCAGCAAAAAACTTGCAAATTTAGCCCCTTAAAATCAATAAAATTTATTTTTTTTGTTATCGCTGGAAGATCCAATGTTAAACAAAAACATCAAAAACTTAGCCTTCACCAAAGAATTAATATTAACAGAGCTAATATTTCGATTTTGTTTCGAGTTCCCACCACTTATTGAGAAGATATCCAATTTTAAAATGGAGACAAAATATTCAGAAAGGATTTTTACGAAGAAAATAGCTTAAAATATTAAATAATAATTATTTAAAAGAAGATGTCAAGTTTTTTTAATCACCTGTTTATTGAAAATTTACAAAAACATAGGCTTTAAAATGAAATTTATAAAAACAATAATTCTTATGCTACTTTCTTTTTTACCATTAACAGGGTGGTGCTCCGACCTTAATTACAAACTTGAAGTGGCTGTAAATGCCAAAGATCAGACAATTCACGGGAAAGCACTCTTGAAGGTGAGTGCTGATACTAAAGTTGAATTTTCTATTAACAACCTGCTTAAGCTAAAGATAAATGGGAATACCCCTTTCCATGTGGAAGGTGAAAAATTTTCTCTGACGCTGAAAAAAGGAATAGAAACTGAAATTACCTATGAAGCCCTGTTTAAGGGATCGCAATCCGGCCTGATTAATAAAAACCACGTTATTTTAATGAATAGCTGGTATCCTCTCCCTGACATTCTGGCCGAATATAGCCTTTTTGTAACTTTGCCTGAAAATTTTATTGCAGTATCTGAAGCAGAAACGACTTCAGCAACGTCCAAGGGTAATATAAAATCTTATAAATTTCAATTTGATCATCCACTGGACCAACTCCATCTTATCGCCTCAACAGAGTATATTGTACAAAAAAGTAAATATAATAACATTTCCATTGAGACATATTTTTTCAAAAAAGATGCTGACTACGCACAAACATATATAGACCATACCCGTAAATATCTTGCCATGTATGAAAAAATGCTTGTGCCATATCCATACAAACGCTTCGCGATTGTTGAGAATATCTTTCCCACGGGATACTCCATGCCCACATTCACCCTGCTCGGCAAAGATGTTGTTAAACTCCCCTTTATTGTTAAGACTTCACTGGGGCATGAAATTTTACACGAGTGGTTTGGAAATTTTGTTTATGTTGATCCTTTGCACGGAAACTGGGCAGAGGGGATTACAACCTATCTTGCAGACTATCTTTATGCTGATCTAAAAAAACAGGGGGCTATCTATCGCAAGCAGATCATGCTCGATCATGGTGCATATGTTAATCAGGGTAACGCCATTAAAACTGCCGATTTTAAAACCAGACAAACCAGAGCTCAAAAAGTTGCAGGCTATGGTAAGTCAGCCATGATATTCCATCAATTAAAAGAGTGCTATGGGGACCAGCTTTTTTTTACAGCGCTTGATGAATTTATAAAAAAGAACAACTTTCGTAAAGCCTCATGGCACGATATTCAACGAGCATTTGAAACAATCACAGGAGACAGGCTATACTCGTACTTTGGAAACTGGCTTAACAGAAAGGATATCCCTGATATTAAGGTTGATATTAAAAAAACGCAAATTGTTGCTGAAAAAGGTCAGCTTTTGTTAAAATTCAGCCTTATACAAAAAAAAGAACCTTACCCTTTGCGAATCCCCATATCAATACATTATACCGGAGGTGTAAAAAAAAGTCATTTTTATACTAAAAAAACCGTTCAAGAAATTATCATTCCCCTGGAAGAACCCCCTATAGAAGTTATTATTGATGAGGAATATTCAATTATGAGGGAGCTTCATAATGATGAGACACCACCGATTCTGGCCTCTATTCTGGGGGCTGAGAAGCTGATCGTGGCAGCTTCCAACAAAAAACGATCTGTTTTTAAAACCCTTGTCAAGCACCTTGATATTAAGGATATTACATATATTGCACCGGACAAAGTAACCATCGCAATGTTAAAGGAGAATTCTATTTTAATAGGAGGTTATGATAATCAATTGGCAGACATGCTCCTTGGCAGTCAAAATATTCCAGATGATGGTATGCGCCTTAAAGTATATAAAAATCCATACAATTCTTCCAAACGTCTGTTCCTCATTCATATTAAAAATATGCAGGAAATTAAAGCTGCCGGTGGTAAACTAACACATTATGGAAAATATACTGAGCTGGCATTTAATAATGGAAAAAATACCCATAAGTTTATTGCCCAGGCAAAAAATGGAATATCGGTTATATCCGGTCAGGCCACCCTGGCGGTGAGACCGGACACCATGGCAACCCTGGAAGATATCATTCCTGAAATTGTGAGCAAACGTGTTATTTATGTGGGGGAGCAGCATAATATTTTATCCCATCATATTAATCAGCTTACGATTATTAAAAAATTAAATGCCGCAGGAATTAAATTTGGTGTGGGAATGGAAATGTTTCAGGCCCCATACCAGAAAGTCGTAAATGATTATATTGATGGCCGGATTAATGAGCGTCAATTTCTTGAGCAGACCCGGTATTTTAAAACATGGCGTTATGATTATAATCTGTACAAACCGGTGATAGACTATTTAAAGCAAAACAAAATACCATTGATAGCTCTTAACATTGATGGCGATATTTCCCGCAAGGTTGCACGTTTTGGCATGGCAGGGCTAACAGATAAAGAAAAATTATCTTTGCCCAAGGGTATGGATTTAACAGATGAGCAATATATCAGGGATCTTTATGATGTATTTGCCCTGCATAAAATGACGGCCGATATTAATGATTTTAATTATTTTTTTCAGGCCCAGATACTCTGGGATGAAAGTATGGCAGAAGCTGCCATTGGGTTTTTAAAAAAAAATCCTGATAAAAAGTTTGTTGTGCTTGCAGGCAACGGACACATGAAAAACAGATATGGAATTCCAAAACGAGTATTCAGACGTTTAAAAGAACCTTATACTGTTATTCTTCAGGATGATGAAATTAAAACCGGAATTGCCGATTTTGTTCTTTTAACCACAAAAATCCATGGGAAAAAAGCTCCGCAAATAGGAGTAAAAATTGTGGAAAAGGAGCAGTCTCTGACAATTATCAGTATTCTCCCCAATGGCCCCGCCATGAAAGCCGGGTTAAAGGAGAAGGATATTATTACCAGACTTGATGATCACCCTGTAAAATCTTTATCCGACCTTAAAATTGCTCTTTTTTTCTGTGAAGATGGTGATAAAATTAGGGCTGAGCTTAAAAGAGACGGGGAAAAACTGTATAAAGAGATCATTATTACTTCCACAGAAACCGAATAATTGAACACCGATTTTCACAGATGGTTAAATCGGTGTTTAATACAGATCACTGTTCAGCATCTATAGATTCAGGATTAATCAAGTTTAAAGTAGGGACAATCCTGGCGAATACATTCTTTATTTTTCCCCTGTTGCCGACATTGAAGACTGCCCTCTCCTTTTAATTTTAACGGCAAATATTTTTCAGAAAGATCCGCCGCTGCAAGAAGAGCTGTCCAAACCTCACGCTGACAGCAGCGAGCAGCTTCATATTCGCTCAGTTTTTTGATTACCCCATGGGTTACCTGCTGCAATTGTTGCCTGGGTTTAGGGGCCAAAGGATTGCTTTTAAGGATGACTCCAAACGCTATTCCCACTCCAATGGCCGCTCCACAGATTCCCCAGAACCCGCAGGCTCCGCCGGGAACGCTTTTTCCTTTATCAATGGCGGAAAGGATCTCCTCATCTGTTACAGCTCCTCCAAGATTTTTATAAACAGCCAGAATAACACCTGGGATGGTAAAATGATGTTCGGGTCCGTGCAAAGGGAACAAAGGGTGTGCCCGCAACTGATTTAACAGGTCGATCATATCATCAGCATCCGTATGTGTGCAGATATATTTTGTGATTTCAAGGATATCGCTGCCGTGGCAAAAATCGCAGACAAAGTGACCATCTTCACAAACTGCATTGGCCATTAAATTTTTACCGCAAAAAACACAGGATTCCTCTCTATCCTGAGTCAGGTAATGCAACGGCTTACCGCACAACATACAATCGGTCATGGATTTCGGATAAGCCTCCATGGGGTACGGCGAAGATGAGTTCAACGCCCCGCCTATTGATACATTCACGCTGGTTATTCCATCCGTTTTAAAAGAGTCGCAGCCCTTTTCTGTTTCAGGGGGAATAGCACAGGCACAGGTATTTTTTGCCTCAATATTAGATACGCTTCCAGCAGAATCCAGCATGAAAATGGCAGTATCGTTATCTGCGGGATATGGCCAGTCGGCTTCAGTGATTTCACCCCGTAAAAGAATTTTTCCGGTATCCATGAGAACAGCCGCATGGGGACCAGGATAGACCAGGCGCTGTTTCACCTTTTCAGGTGGTTTATACGCGGTGTAAGTGGCAGAGTAAAAATAGTGGCCCTGCACTTCACGGTAAAAATAACGTTTCATAATACGAATATGATGAAAACCGGTGGCTTCCAGAATCGCCATCAGGTGCGGCATAATCAGAGCACCGGAAATACACTCTCCGCGCAGCTTGGCATCATTCTGGATGGATGGTGGACAGGGCTTGTCAGTAACCACATCGGAAATACAGATCCGCCCGCCGGGCTTGAGTATACGAAATATTTCTGCAAAGGTCTTCCGCTTGTCTTCGGACAAATTTATCACACAATTAGATATAATTATATCAACTGTCTGGTCATCCACAGGGAGCTTTTCCAGATAGCCTTTTTTAAATTCAACGTTCCGGTAGCCCAGATTATCGGCAACAGCAGAAAGGGAAAGGCTGGCTTTGTTCAGCATATGATCCAGCATATCAATGCCCACCACATGCCCCTTGGGACCCGTCAGCCGGGCAGCAATATAGCATTCCACGCCGACCCCCGACCCTAAATCCACCACCATGTTGCCGGGCATTATTCCAACATCAAAGACAGGACTGCCGCATCCATAGGAACGGATTCTGGCAGCAGCAGGAATATGCTGCAACTCAGCATCGGGATAGCAGACCGGATTAATAATATTTTCATTGTCCGATTCATCTGCGGCGGTATAGAAATCACCAACCAGACTTCCTGTACCGGTAAAAGTTAAAACACAATTGGAATGAGTCAGCGCCACCCCCTTTCCATTCTGAACACATTGCCCCACTTTTTCCCCCATTTTCCTTCGTATCTGGGGCCAGGGCCGGTTTTCCGGTGTTAAATCGGCTGACTCGGCCATGATCCAGAGCGCCATGCGATCATACAAAGGTACATAGGGATCATGTCCAATAAAGGAGCCGCCGGAATAGTAACTGTGATCAATATCCCCACCACCGATAATATATTTCAAAGGATTAGCCGAAAAATTTTCATCCTGGAGAACAGAACAGTTCCGCAGATCATTTAAAACAGGACTTAAACGCCATATTGATTCCAGGCTCTCTTCTTTAATATTACCGCAGCAAACAGGGACCTGCCCGATAAGGGCAGGAGTCGGGTAAACAGCTCCATCCGGGCCGACGGCCAGAGAAGACCAGCCAGCATTACTCAAATCATATTTTGTGCCGGGCATGGAAAACACCTGCGCGGACAGATTTCGTATATTGTCAATGGTAATATGGGACTGATCTGCCATTTTCCGGGACTCCACCAGCTTTTCAAACAAATAGTCCAAAGGGACAAAAGCCTCCTTTGTGGCCCTCCCAGCCATGAACATCCACATATAATGGATGCTGACAAAATTGTATTCAGCAGCCAGAGCCACCATATCCGGCATCTGCTGATAATTTCCCGCATACACCGCCATGGACAATGTGATTTCGACATCAACTTCGCAAGGAGCTGAAAAGCTGGCAAGAAGCCTTTGATACGTTCCCTTACCCCGAAATTTATCATTGACCTCTCCAATACCGTCAACACTTATCTGCAAGAAAAGACGATTCAGGGGAAGGGTTTTGAAAAAATCCAGGTGCTCTGGTACCAAAAGACCATTGGTCAATATCACCAGCCTGGTATCAGCATGATCCATCAATATTAATCGGCATATGTCCTGGAAGTTCGGGTGAACCAATGGCTCTCCCCCTGTAAGATAGTAAAGCCGGGTCCCCAGAGAATAAGATGCCTCAACTGCTTGGGCAACGTCCCCATAAAAGAGCGTAGTTTCCGTTTTTGGTGAACAGGAAAAAAGGCAATGGGAACAGGCCAGATTGCAACGATCTGTAATGTGCAGCCAGCATTCATCAAGGGTTTCCAGACAAAGAGAAGAAGCACGACCCTGATATGTTTCCCCAGGAGGGGAAGAAAACAACGAAAGAAACTGCGTAGCCTTTATCGTCTCAGGGGAAAGATTGCCTTTGACGTTTTTATCGAAAACTGCCCTTTTTTCTTTTTTTATAATCTCCTGAAGAAGTCGATCCCCGGCAGTGTTGGGGACCACCCAGTCCGGAGTATCCCGTAGGACATATATCGGTGTTTTGCCATATTCCAGTCGCGTCCATTGCGACAAATTACTGATTGTCATTGCATCCTTATATATAAACTTTTAAGTAGTGTCTGGTTTAGAGAGTTGCAAGAAAGAATACTTAGAAGTTTAATTGTTTTTCCGCTATTGGTAAACATTTATTTGCAGCTACTCAACTATTTAACAATATTGCAGAAACTCAGTAGTGTCCGGTTAGAATCTTGCGTGAGGGGAGTTTAATTGTTTTGAGTGGATTATATAATCAATGGGAAATATGGGGATGGGTATGGAGATGTGCATGTGTTTTATTATTCACAGAGAGCTTGCCATCATTAATTGTGTATATTTTATTGGTGAGACCGGCCATAAAATTTTTTTCATGTGAAATTAATATATATGGAATATTAAGATCTTTTAAAATACCGGCAAGCTTTTTTTTTGTTGCGTCATCAAGCCCGGAACTTGGCTCATCAAGCAGGAGAGTTTCCGGACCCATGGCCAATACTGTCGCAAGGGAGACCAGCTTTTTTTCACCCCCTGAAAGCTTATGGGTTATCCGATTTTCAAAGCCGGAAAGCCCAAGATAATCAAGGGTTTTTTTCGCAATCATTATGGCCTCATCCTTTTTTTTATTAAGGTTCAAGGGGCCAAAAGCCACGTCTTCCAATACCGTTGGACAAAAGAGCTGATCATCCGCATCCTGGAAAAGAAATCCTATTTTCCGGTAGATATTTCTAAAATCTTTTTTTTTAGTTAAAGCTTCACCAAAAACTTCAATTTTCCCTGATAAAGGTTTTAACAGACCCATAATTATATGAAGCAGAGTGGTTTTACCACTTCCATTGGACCCAAGGAGACCCACCCTGTCCCCCTTATGGAACTTAAGGTTAAGGTTATCAAGAACAATTTTCTGCCCGGGATATCCAAAGGTAATTTCTTCAAGATTTATGATCGGTTGATTATTGTTCATGGCATAAAAATAAATAAGTTATAGTGACCATTCTGTGAGGAGGAATAGGAGTATGCAAAGCAGCATAAATGCTGACCATACCCAATCTTTCCAGGAAATGGAAAACCCGTGAAGAGAATAGAATTTTCCTTTAAAACCGCGGCATTCCATAGCCTGATGCACCCTTGTGGCACGTTCAGATGCCCTTACAAAAAGCATTCCCACAATATAGGCATATGTTTTATATGTATGCATATTGGTTCCAGGCCGAAAACTGCGAATTTTTGCAGCCCGGATAATTCTCTGATATTCATATTCAATTACAAATATATACCGATATGTAAGAAGCAGAAGATGAACCATCTTCTCCGGCACTTTAAGGCGTGCCAGGGAGTGACCCATGGTGGCAAGATTCATGGTGGCAACCATGGCTATAAATCCCAGTAAAATAATATTTGCCTTTAGCGTAATTTGCAAAGACAGGATTACGCCAGGTTTTGTAAAGGTGATCCGCCCCAGGCGGTATAAGGGTTCCCCCTCAATGGTAAGGGGTAATACAAGCCACAGGAGAAAAAGGAATCCCCATATTACTCCCAATCTTTTAATAACGTCCCGCAGGTTTAGCCGCGCTAAACCAATAAGTATGAGAGATAAAAGCAAGGCTTGGCTCATCGCGGAAAACTGAGTGGCAAGTGCAACTGTAAAAGAAAATATTGCTGCAAATATGAGCCGCAGCCTTGGATCAATCCCATGCATAATGGAATTTCCCGATGCAAAGGTTTCATTAATCATTGTTTACCGGGTCCGCCCTTTTTTCTGGATGATATATAGGCCGCAACACCAGCTAATCCAAAGATATAACCGATACCGCTGAAAATATCATGGACATCCAGACCTTTTTCCCTATCCTCAATCAGTATTCTCATAATCGGTTTTAACTTTTTATCAAGGGCTTTTTCAATCATAATTTCAATTCTTTTTTCGTTGAAAGAAGAACCGGAAAGCTTTAATTCTCTTTTTTGCTCTAAAACGCCTGTTTTATGTAGATCCTCTTTTTTTTCTTTATTATTCCCAGGGAGGTTTTCAATTTCGCTTAAAGGGATTGTCCAGGAATTCCCATGCCCCATCCCGGCATCAAGAACAATATTCAAAGCTGTTTTTTCAGGAATTTTGAAAAAAAACTCTCCGTTCTTATCTGTCTTCCCTTTAAGAAGCTGTCTTTCCTTTGAATCATAAACAATAATTTTACCGTTTATTACTTTTTTTCCTCCACTGAATTTACTTTCAGTATAAACAGTATCCCCTTCAACATAAGCAAATATCATTACCTTATGTGCCAGGGCGATACCACAGAAAAAAAGGATGGAGACCACCGAAAAAACAAACAAAAAATATACTTTTTTCAACATACTTGAAAACTCGTCAATTTTATGCAGCAAGTAAATTATCAATAAATTCGGGGTTGGCCTTAACTTTGATCACCAGAGCTGAGCGTATTGTGCTTAAATCATAACTAAGCCCATAAATTCAAACAAAGCATGAATAACTTACTGGACACCCTACTGTTGATAAACCATTTTGGCTGAAAATCCCGGGAGAAGCTCGGGCTGAACTTTTTTAAGAAAAGCTATGCAGGAAACAGTAATAACCCCTTCGATTATCATGACCGGCAAATTAGCAAATATCACTGCAACTGCAATTTCAAAAAACCCTTTCTCAGTAAACATCAAGGCAACGCCAACCAAGATTCCGGCCAAAAAAACCGATAAAAAACCACAGGCAAAGCCTGCGATATTAGCACTAAAAGATTCTTTTAAAATAATATTTCTAAAAAGATAATAACATATAATGGCAGGCGTGGCCATAATTACCGTATTTACACCCAGGGTAGTGATTCCTCCAAACTGAAAAAACATTCCCTGAAGCAGGAGGGCAATCAGAATAGCAGGGACAGCAGCCCACCCGAGCAAAATGCCCATGAGACCGTTTAAGACAAGATGGACACTTGAAGGACCAATGGGAACATGAACCAGGGATGCCACAAAAAAAGCTGCTGATAAAATTGCTGTCTGGGGCATTTTGTCATAATCGATCTGTTTAAGGCCTATGTAAGTGCCTGCGGCGCTTAAGGCCATCCCTGATGCCAGGACACCCCCGGATAAAATACCTTCAGAAATATGCATCTGAAAATTCCCTTTATTTGATTCCCAAATCCTGAAATTCAACCCAGATTACTGCGCCGAGCTCCACATCTTTTTCCGCGCCATTATGCTTTATTTTATAATCTGCGCTGTTTAAAGCAGCAAATCCCCACCATCCAGCCATGGGAACCGCATATGTGAAGAGACCGTTTGCATCAGTCTTTATTGTTTGGGTCACCATGTAGTCTGTGGGGGGATTCATTTTTCCCGACTCGTTATAATATTCCACTTCGACCTCGGAAAAAGGGACCGGCTTTGAATCCAATAGAACAATCCCCTGAAAAACATTTCCAACATACAGCCCAAAAGGTTTTGACAAGGGAACAATTTCAGTTTTCAATCCTGTTTTCCTGTCCCAGCCTTCATCATCGCCAAAGGCTGCAACCACAGTCTTTGTATAATGTATTATAAAACAATCTTCAGCAGGCTCCCAATACGGCACAGGTTCCATATAAAACATATAAACCCCCGGCCTTTTAATTTTATAATCAGCCTGCCATGCTTTATTGCCCATCACGTCTATTTTTTTAAGATCAGAGGTAATATCCTTTTTTACCCCATTGGCCATAACTCCAAAGATATTTGGTTTCACAAGCTCCATGCCAGCACGTTCACAAGGATGAGAAAACGAAAGATCAATTTTTATATTTTTTACATCATTTTTCATGACCATGGAATCCGAAGGGATTACCATACCAAAATGCGCATAAGCTTGAAATGGAAAAACAAAAAAGAATAGAACAAGCAGGAGCATTCCAGTATTAAATTTTATATTTTTTTTACCCATAATTTTATTATCCCCCTTTTTAACAAAAAAAAGCCACGAACTAAAAATGCCTGTACAGCATTAACACCTTCGTGGCTTAATTTAAATAATATACTATAATGGTTTGAATTCTTTTTATAAATTTTACCAGCAGACTTCTGCCTGCATTGATATTAACCTATTATATACGTCGACAGAAGTCAATTCTTTTCCATGAATAAAAACCCCATAAAAAAAGTTCCCATTACCCATGGCAATGTACAAAATAAAAAAATCTCTCCAAATATAAAATGTTTTTTTGACAGAAATCAAACGCCAAAGTGCTAAGGGTTCACTCAAAAATAAATTAGCGATTTTAAGTATTGAGGCGCCTGGCTGGCAAGGCGCAAAAGCGCAGGAATATCAAGATATTTCTGCGCTTTCGGAACGTAGCCAGGCGGGATGCATCGGCGCTTAAAATGTAAAGTTATTTTTGAGCGAGCCCTAAGGAACTGGAAATAATCATTGATGAATTAATTATTTATTAAATAACTACAAATAATGTTGATATAAATTCTGTCTGTTGATATTATATTATACCAAAAGGGGCGGGTTTTCAACTCACAGGAGCATGATTCATTAAAGGAGTTTTTTTAAACTAATTTTTAACTAAAGGGGTGCCTTGAAAAATTAGAATTTTTGCCTGAGGAGAAGGAACGCAAAAGTCAAAAAGCACAGCATACATAAGTTATATGTGAGCATTTTTTATTTTTGCAGCGACACCGTAATCTGGTGAAAAGGCAATTTTTCAAGATGCCGTAAACAAGGGGGGTATAATTATGAAAGCTGGAATTATTTTCACAGGTTCCGGGCCGATACTTGTTATAACATCCTTTAATTCTTTTACCGACCCGGGGTTAATTGAAAAACTAAACATCAAAGGTATAAAAAAGTTTATTGCATACGAAATTTCTGAAGATATGGTAAAGGAAAAGTATGGAAAACATTATAATGTGATAATGGGTGATCTGCACCAGACCGATGATCTCCGTGTTGTCGATTACGATGGGCACCATGTTCTTTACAACTTTTCCTTTAAAGATTTTGGTGAGCTGGTTCAGTATGAACCTTGATGGAGAAATAACTTTAACAGCAAAATTCAGCAGCTCTTTTGGTGAATAATACTTTCGCCTCTCGTAATCATCCCACAATCCAAATCGCCTGGTTGGAGGCTATATTTATAATTTTTCTACTAACCCGCCCTAAAAAAAAATCCTGAACCGAGGAAACGCCCCGTCTTCCGACTACTATAGAGCCCCAATCACCTCCCGCGGCTTCTTCGGCAAGAGCAACGGCGCGGCTGGCGCTATCTTGTATTATTTTTGTGGATATCTTTTTTAAAGGTATGTCATAATTGTTGAGAACCTTTTTTGCATTCTCCATTTTAGGCAGCATTTTATCTTTGTTTATTTCAAGCCATTTAATTTCATCATCCGGTGAAAAAGCAGGGCCATAGCCGTCGTAAAAAATATGTACAGGTCTTATCACATAACATAATTCGACCTCGCATCCAGTATCCCCAATCATATACCCCAAACAGTCAACCCCTTTGTTTGCGTCCACAGAATTATCAAACCCAACTATTATTTTTTTAACTTCAGGCTTTCCTCCCACTACAATTAAAGGGATATCCCCCATTTTATCTATTAGCTTAAAAGCTATGCTCCCCAAAAAAATATCTTTTATTTTACTTGTTCCTGTGCGGCCTATTACAACTGCATTATACCCTTGTCTCGACTCTTTTAAAATATCCCTTGCAAGTCCGGTTTTTCGATCATTTATCTTAATCTCCAGCATTTCTTTGGGAAACCCTGCAGCAAGAAGTATATCACTGGCTTTTTTCATAAATTCATTAACAATTTTTTTTTGTCCACTTTCCCATGCTTTGGCAAATACAATCTTGGAATGAAATTCAGGACACTTTTCTAAATCCCAAAATACTTCCGGGACGTTATTGCTTGAATGAAAAATGACCACGCTGCTCCGTTCTGGAGGAAACATCTTGCTCACATATTTAACCGCTTCCATTGACTGATCAGAAGCATCAATTGCCAATAATATTTTATTCGTTTTTCTATTCATTATTCATACCTCCTTATTTTCTATTCATTATTCAATATCTTTGTCACTTTACATTTTGGTTGATTTTAACCAAAAGTTACTTTTGGGAAAACAAATAAAATCAATAGGTTACAAATTGCAAAAAAGTTAATTTTCTCTTATTTTTCAATTTGGCGAAGGTCTTGTTGTTCACATCTCCTTAATTTAAATGGCCAACTTGATATTTTCTGTGATTATAATGATTATAGAATTAGTTTTTTATTGCTTTTTATATATTTATGCGTCATCAAAACTAAAAGTCAATATAAAAAAATAAGGGGTCCAACACAACCCCTCTCTTATAATTCTGCACGGGTACCTGTTTATTAGCTTTACCAGTAATGAACAATTGAGATAAAGTTTATATAGCTTACAGTAGCTGTATGTGATAAAAATAATTTGCTGAAAGCTTGCAAAAGTCACATGGACAAAACAGAAAATTTTTAAACCGTAAAAAATAAGGAAAAAGATTATATGTCTTATACAATTGCATTGGCTGGAAAGGGGGGTACAGGGAAAACAACCATTGCTGGAATGCTGATCAAATACCTTGTATCCAAAAAAATGTTCCCCATCCTTGCAGTGGATGCTGACCCCAATACAAATTTCAATGAAGTTCTCGGGCTCGACGTTGAAGAAACATTGGGAAACGCCCGCGAGGATATGAAAACAGGTGTTCCCAAAGGAATGACAAAAGACGTATTCATGTCGATGAAATTAGAAACAGCCATTGTAGAGGCCGGCGAGTATGATCTGATAGCGATGGGACAGCCGGAAGGAAAAGGATGTTATTGCGCTGCTAATTCTATTTTAACAGGAATTCTGGAACAATTAACAGGCAACTATCCTTATGTGGTTATGGATAATGAAGCCGGGATGGAACATATAAGCAGATTGACAACAAAAAGAGTAGATCTGCTTCTCATGGTTGCAGATACGTCCAGACGCGGTATCCAGGCGACTGTAAGGATTAATAAACTTGCTGAAAAACTCAGCATAGGGGTCGCAAAAGCCTGTGTTATTGTCAATCAGGTCAAGGGTGAACTCCCAGATGAAATTCAGGAAATTTTTAAAAAAGCCGAAATAGATTTTGCCGGGACAATTCCGGAAGATGAAGCTATTTACCAATATGATTTAAGTGGAACTCCCACCATAGATATTCCTGATAACAACAACGCTGTTACGGCGGCTTTTAATATATTTGATAAAATAATAAAAAATAAATAATTTGGGCTTGGTTTTATCCTGGCCATTGAGTGTTGAGTTGTGGAGTGCAATACAAAAAAGTGACATTTTTCTTCGCTCCCAGGCTCTGTCACCGTTCGTCTCGTTCCCAGGCTCTGCCTGGGAACGACGAGCTGGGAGAAATTTCATGATTATTTCTCATTACTAACCAACCATTTTTTTGTATTGCACCCAATAATATATGGATCTTGTTTACCATGGAAACCACGGATCTGCAAAAAACAGGGCTATGCCCGTATAAGGATTTATATATATATTATTTTGAGGGTTATTTAACCGGAAAAAATAATATCACAGACAGCAGCTTTATAGGTAACTGGGAAGAAAGCGGCTCCACCTTTCTTTTTTTTTCCAAACCATCAGATAAGATTGTGGAGAATCTTTTATCATTAAATCCCCAAATGATTCTTATAGACAATTATAATATGACCTATGATCAGTGGCAGGGAGATACCGTAACTTCATTTTGCAGAGGGGGCTTTTATATAACACCCCCCTGGGAAAAGTATGAAAATTCATATAACAACAAGATTCATATAACCCTTGACCCCGGCATTGTCTTTGGCACCGGCACACACCCCACTACCAATAATTGCCTGGATGCCCTTGAAATCGCTTTTAACATGAACAAGATAGATACAGTTATTGATCTTGGAACAGGGACAGGCCTTCTTGCCCTTGCAGCAGCAGCTTTAGACTCCAGTAAAGTGATTGCCGTAGATTTTAATTTTCTTGCTGCAAAAACAGCAGAAAAGAACATAGGATTAAACCACTTTAATGATAAAATGCTTGCCCTTTGCGGGAAAGCCGAAGATATGATATTATGTCCAGCAGATCTTGTGGTTGCAAATATCCACTATGATGTTATGAAGGATTTAATAACCCCTGAAAATTTAGCAGGAAAAAAAATGCTTATTTTATCAGGCCTTTTCCGCAGTCAGGCAGAAGATATTGCACATAAATTATCTTTATGTAATGTTCAAATTATAAAAAAATGGTCCCATGAAGATACTTGGTATACTTTTTTAGCGTCGTGATTATATTGTCTTGGCATTTATGGAATACGGTTTTAAGCAAATTTAGGGCGGCTTAGTAGGGGCAGAATCCATTTCTGCCCTTTCTGGGGCAGCCCATTTCTGCCCTGTATCATTTTTGGCGGGTATGGAATGGGGCGGATATGGAATCCGCCCCTACTATAATAAAATTTAAAGCAAATATCTTTTTCGAGGTATAATTCCGGTCTGTCCGGGTGGAGGGTTAGGCAGTATGCGTATCAAATGCTGGGGGTCAAGAGGTTCCATCCCTGTATCCGGAAAAGAATATATCAAATACGGGGGGGACACCACCTGCATTGAAATAAGAACAAAAAATGATGAAATAATTATTATTGATGCCGGCACAGGAATTAGACGCCTTGGCAACTCTTTGCGTGAAGAAAAACGTTTTACATATCATTTTATCATGACCCATGGCCATCTGGATCATCTGATTGGCTTTCCTTTTTTTAGCCCCCTTTATGAAAAACAGACCAAAATTTATATGTACAGTTCTGCTTTTCCAGGCACTTCTTTAGAAAAAATGATTGCCGAATTAATTTACCCTCCAATTTTTCCTGTGAGATACCCGGAAATAAAGGCTCAATTATTTTATCAAAACCATCCTCCATTTCAGTTTGACATAGATCATATCAAAATTAGTTCAATACCGTTGAATCACCCGGGGCAAACCCGTGGGTATAAATTCATGGAAGATGACAAAACTTTTGTTTTTCTTACGGATAATGAGCTTAGGGCTGTTTATGGAAACGGACTTCCCTTTGAAGAGTATGTAAAGTTTTCCAAAGGTGCCGACCTTCTGTTTCATGATGCCGAATATACGCCTGCAGAATACAAAACCAAAAAATTATGGGGGCATTCATCATATGCAGATGCTGTCGACCTTGCTGTTGAAGCAGGCGTGGAATCCCTTGGCCTGTTTCATCTTAGCCCTGAAAGAACAGATAAAAAAATGGATAAAATAATTAAAAACTGTCGGCAATCCATAACAGATATGGGTGTCGGCCTTAAATGTTTTGGGGTCAGAGGTGATATGACATTTAAATTATAGCACCATCTGAATTTTTATTCTCAACACTCAAATCTCATCACTTTCAATATATCATTATTTTTTCCGAAAACCCAAATATGTACATGGAGATATAATGGAGAACTTAATCAAAAAAGCTGTAAAAGATATTGCAGCAGCAAAAAAGATAACAGCATTAACAGGTGCCGGGATTTCTGTGGAAAGCGGAATTCCACCATTCAGGGGAAAAAATGGCCTGTGGGAAAAAATTGATCCCATGAAATATGCGCATATCGATTATTTTTTGCAAAATCCTTCAGATGTTTGGAATAAGTTTTTAAAAGAAATGAAATCTGTTATAGCCCAGGCTCAACCAAACGATGCGCACAAGGGTCTGGCCAAACTTGAAGAGATGAATTTATTACAAACTGTTATCACCCAGAATATCGATGGATTGCACCAAATGGCCGGCAACACAGATGTTATTGAGTTCCATGGAAATTTTGCATGGCTCCGGTGTATGGAATGTAACACCACATGTAAAATCGGGGATGTCGATCTATCTGAAATTCCTCCAAAATGTTCATGCGGCGGCCTTTACAGGCCGGATTGTATTTTTTTTGGCGAAATGATTCCTCCTGTGCATTTAAGCAGGTCCCAGGAAATAGCGTCAGGCTGTGATCTTATGCTGGTAGTGGGAACATCGGCTGTTGTCCAGCCAGCAGCATTTATGCCTGTAATTGCAAGGGATAATGGCGCAAAAGTTATTGAAATTAATCCTGAAGCCACACCACTTACAGGAAGCATAAGCCATTATCTGCTCATGGGCTCGGCAGGGGAAATAATGAATAATATTATAACCGAACTTGAGGAAATAGCAGCATAATGGCAAACTTCAGCGGCTGGATAAAAGATATAACCATACCAACTCCGTCTTTACAGGATAATACCGGAGACGCCGACCGTATTATTGATTTTTTAAAACATGAACTTGACGTCGATACCGTAGATATTGATATGGGCCTTTTAAAAACCCTTCCGGCAATTCTCAGAAAGTCAAAATATTCTGTTCGGATAATTCTTATTAAAGACAGTTCAAGATGGTTGATAACAGGGATTATCCCCAAAGATGAACCATGCATTGCTGCAGGGCTTGCCGTGGATCTCGGAACAACAATGATTGTAATTCGTCTTATCGATCTTTTAACCGGCAATACCATGGGCGAAACATCCTTTCTTAATCCACAAAGAGTTATCGGCCCTGACATATTAACACGCCTCCATTTTGCTGATCAAAATGGCGGCCTTGAAAAATTAAACAGGTTGATTATAAACGGCCTTAACCAGAATATAAAAAAATTGTCTCTTTCCTGCGGCATAACAGAAAATGATATTTATCTTGTTTCCGCAGCAGGTAACACAGCCATGACCCATCTTTTTTTGGATCTGGATCCCCACTGGATAATTCGTGAACCTTACATACCTGTTATAAACAGGCCAAATTTTTTAAAAGCTTCCGACATAGGTCTCATGACAAACCTGTTTTCCAGAGTCTTTGTTTTTCCAAATATCGGCAGTTATTTTGGTGGTGATCTTATTGCGGGAATTCTTTTTTCAGGCCTTAACAACGCAGATGAAACAGCGATTCTTGTGGATGTTGGTACAAATGCAGAGGTTGTTTTGGGGAACAGAAGCTGGCTCATGGCCTGTGCAGGTGCTGCGGGCCCGGCCCTTGAGGGGGGGGTCACAAAAATGGGAATGATGGCGGGGCCCGGGGTAATTGACAAAGTACATTCTGACCCATCCACCCATGGGATTAAACTGCATACCATTGATGAGAAAGCGCCCATTGGTATTTGCGGTTCCGGCCTTATTGATCTGGCAGCATATTTTTTTCTGTCAAACGCGATAGATATGAGGGGAAAATTTGTTCCGTCACAATGCAACGGAAGACTAATCAAAATAGACGAAGTTGACCATTTCATTGTTGTCAGTGCCGATAAATCCACTGGCAGAGAAGCTCTTACAATAAGCCAGGTCGACATAGACAGCCTTATACGATCCAAGGCTGCGATGTTTACCATACTTGAAACAATTACCACCCATGTTGGAGTGCCCTTAAATGACCTTTCAAAATTTTATGTGGCAGGGACATTCGGATCTTTTATTAACCCTGAGTCTGCAATAGCAATAGGTATGCTTCCTGATTTGCCGGTGGAAAAATATAAAGCCCTGGGTAACAGTTCCCTAGGTGGTGCGACCATGGCTCTTTTATCCTCTGATTCCATTGCGGAAATAGACAGAATCAGAAATAGTATAACCTATATGGAGTTAAATGTTAATCAGGAATTTATGAACCGCTTTAGCGCAGCTAGATTTATTCCCCATACGGATCCCCTTCGCTTTCCATCTGTAAAGATTCCAGCGCATTAAAGGGCACCTTGAAAAATTGCCTTTTCGGCAGATTACGGTGTCGCTGCGAAAATTCTAATTTTTCAAGGCACCCTAAAGGAGATAAACATGCAAAAAAAAATCTACTCATATGTCATTATCGTAGCTATCTTTTTTGCTGGTTGTTCCACGGCTTATAAGGCAAGCCCTGTATCGTTTAAGATGCCTCATGCCTATGATAATATGGTTAATGTGGCAGGAACAAATCTTGCGGCCATGATTTATGCTGATCCATCTGAGGCGAAAAAAATATTTGGATTTGATATTATAGGGGCAAAAATGCTTCCTGTGAAATTAATTTTTGACAACAGAGGTACAAGCTCCCTGAGAATTGATGGGGAACAGACTTTTCTTGAAGATCTAAATGGTAATTGGTGGCCTGTTTTAAGTATGAAAATGGCCTATGAAAGAGCCACAAAATATGCTTCAGAAAAAGAAATAATCAAAGGGGGAGCCATTAAAAGTTTATGGGGAGCTGCCGCTGGAACAATCATTGGCGCTGCTATTGGGGTAGTATCAGGGGAAAACGTTGCCGAAGCATTGGCCAAAGGTGCTGCTATTGGGGCAGCGGCAGCGGCTGTTTTGGGAGGTGCCGCAGAATATGCTTCGGATGATGCACGCGGGGAAATCTCAAATGATATGATTGGTAAATCCTTTCAAAATAAAACCGTTGACCCGAAAAGCCTTGCTTTTGGATTTTTATTTTTTCCCGGGGAAGCGATTTCAGGCAAAGGGCTTCGGATAAAACTGATTGAAGAGAATAATGATACAGCACACGTTGTTGAGTTGAATTTAAAGCATAATTTTCATACAAATTAATTTTTAAATAGGGGAATCCACCATGAAAAAAATAATATCAATTTCAATAATATTTACAATGTCTATATACTTTTTTTCCTGTGCCGGAGCATCCAGAAAGCAAAAAGGGGTTGGCATGGGTGCAGCCATAGGGGCTGCAACCGGAGCCGTTTTAGGGCAGGTAATAGGAAAAGATACCGAGGCAACCCTTGTGGGAGCTGCCATAGGAACAGCCATTGGAGGATCTGCAGGATATGCCGTGGGTGCATATATGGACAAACAGGAGCAGGAATTAAACGTTGCGCTGGCTCAAAGCGAGGCTGCCAGTATTCAAAGAACTAAGGATGTTTTGGTTGCGACTTTTAAATCAGAATTATTATTTGATTTTAATTCTTTTTCTCTAAAGCCTGGTGCAGTTGTCGAGATCGGCAAAGTCGCCACTGTTTTAGTAAAATATCCGGACACGACTGTCGTTGTAGAAGGGCACACCGATTCCACCGGAGCTGAAGCCTATAATCAAAAATTGTCGGCAAAAAGAGCTGAAGCTGTAAAGAATACCCTTGTGCAGCATGGTTTGACCCCTGACAGAATCGAGACCTACGGATATGGAGAATCTCAGCCAATATCTTCAGATCCCGCCATGAACCGCAGAGTAAGAATAGTGATAAAACCGATCTGATTTTTTTAACAATTCTCAAATAGACCACTCTATTTTCATACAAGAACAAAATATTAAAAATTGTTGACAAATTATCATATTTAACATAGTAAAAAAGGTTTTTGAGCTGTTTATAATCTTAAAGTAAAATATTTTGATTATATTTGATTATAACAGTTAATTTTAATTCCTTGCTTCGGTTCATATAGCTTTCCACATAAATGATTTCACTGTGTTGTCGGTCGTTTGCGTATTATATACGCCTTCCTCCCTCTGGCCTTGTGAAATCATTTGTCTGAAAATCCATAGCAGCCGCAGCTGTAAGCTTTTAAAAGAATTAATTTTGAAAAAACGGATTTGGAAATATAAATTTTCAGAACAGTTGCCCAAAATGATTTATAAAAGCTTATATTACCCACGAGGAGACCATATGAGAAGGTATGAAACAATTATTATTATCAACCCTGACGCTTCAACAGATGATCGCGGGGTAATCCTTGAAAAAGTTGCAACCCTTATTACAAAAGATACAGGGCTTCTTGTTTCGCAGGATGAATGGGGGGATAAAAATCTCGCCTATGAAATCAAAAAAAAGACCCGGGGATATTATATCCTTTTTGATTATTGCGGAACAGGAGAGCTTGTCAAAGAGTTGGAAAGGGCATTTAAATTTGATGAGAGGGTGTTAAAGTATATGACTGTTTTGCTTGGCAAGGATATTGATCTTGACAGCATAAAAGAGGAAATGAGCAAAAAAGAGGCTGAAGCTAAGGCTGAGGCTGAAGCCGCTGAATCAGAAAAAGATATACCCGATAATAGTAAAACAAAAGAAGTAATTGCCGAAGCACCACAATCAGAAAATGACAATAAGGAGTAAAGGTATGCCTTTTCCTCAAAGAAAACAAACTTCCAATAGTAAATTTGGCAATAAAAGAAATAACGGGTTTGCCCACAAAAAGAGAAGAATATATCAAAGTCGCAGGGGCTGCATATTTTGCAAAGACAACGGCAAGGTGCCGAATTACAAGGATGCTAAACTCTTAAGAGCTTTTATAACAGAACGTGGCAAAATTATTCCCAAACGTATCACTGGAACCTGTGCAAAACATCAACGTCTTTTGGCGCATGAAATCAAACGGGCCAGAACAATCGCTCTTTTGCCATATGTGGGTACACTCGATTATATGTAACTGATGTATGCACCATCTTATATAGATCGTCACATAAATAATTTCACTGCGCTATCGGTAGTCGGCGTATTATAATACGCCTTCCTCCCTCTGGCCTTGAGTTAAATTTTAAGCTAAATTTTGAGTTAAATTTTGAGTTAAATTTTAAAATAGGATAATTATCTAAACAACCCATGGATATGAAATTGTCCTGCTCTTTAGCAGTAAGGATAAAATAAGGTGGAAAAGAAAAGTTTTTTCTTGGACACTGGAAAAACAAAGGATATAGTTGCCGGAATCGTTATTCCTTCTTTTATGCTTGCAGCTTTGATCTATCTACCGGTACTGGGCCCTTTGGTTTCCTTTTCCATTCCCATACCTGTTCTTTTTT
>JAUVKE010000485.1 GCA_030592105.1 Desulfobacteraceae bacterium | reverse complement strand
TCAAGCCCAATGGCATTTAACATCCCGCAGCTGGTTTCAACTATTCTCGGAGGGGGGTTCCCCATGGAAGGTTCCATGGAAAGACCCTTTACGATAATTGCTCCAAGACGGTTAAGATCAACAAAGTCGTTAAATTCCCTTCCATAACCAAAGGTTCCCGATGCCGTCATGACCGGATTTTGCAGCTTAAGCCTGCCAATATTAACTCTTAAATCAGGTTTATTTGTCATTTTTTTTAATTTCAGACTCCATCTTCTATTCTGTAAAATTCATTGGTAAATTCCGATTTCCCCTTATACCGTTTCATAAATATTGCCGGTGCATCTTCAAGATTATCAAGAAAAGAAGGATCAACATCTATCCCTGCCTGTAAAAGTCCGGAAATCAGTTTTTCTTTTTTAGGAGGGCACCCAGGAACAATAATGGCGTCTTTAATATCAGGATTTTTTCTGTTTAGTTCTGCCTGGCACTTTCCCATTAAAATAGTATGATTCATTCCTTTGGAAGGGAGCCGGATTTTACCGGTTAGAATTTCAACATTATCAAAGGGGTCCCCTTTCCAGGCATTTCCCAGGGCAACCTGAAGGGGGCCTATGATTTCAGAACAATAGGTGCAAAGACTATGATCAAACTTTGGAAATGAGAGCCCTTTTACTCCAATCGATTCCAGGTTAAATGGAAGATTTTTTTCGTGATTAAAGGGGAAATCCCATTTATGCGGAATTGCTGTTTTAGAAATAGGTTCCCCTGCTGTTTCAATCGATTCAATGGAGGGGACGATCCCTTTTTCTTTGCAGGCAATTTTAAGATGGGGCACATCAGCAGGGTCTATTCCCATGAGTCCTGCTCCTGCAATATCTGCTGCAAGGAGATCGGCTGAAGCTGCAATGAGATTTGTCCGCCGGGCTTTACCTGTATAGGCAGGGCCCCTTTCAAGGGAATAAATTCCATCTATAACAGCAGATGCCCTGGGTAATAACCCGGCCAGAGCCGCCACATGAAAATCAAGATCCCGTTCAACAGAGTTTGAATGACATTTTTTTCGGCTTTTTATATCAAGGCACCCTTTTAAATTTTTCTGGCTCAAAGAAACAATGGTTTGCGCATGTGTTTTAAGTACAGGGACGCTCACAACAAAATCAGCGTCAAGAAGCTCCCTGGCACAATTTAATATAATATCATTTTCCAGATGAACTTTGATAAATTTTTCTTCAAACAGGTTTAATATTTTTACACCATATAATTTGGCAAGCCTGTTATATCCCAAAGTTTCAAAGGCATGGGCAGGTGTTTTCAGATCCCCTGGATCTGTTGTCATGGTCCCTTCGCCGATTATTATCTCCCCTGCACCATGGTCTTTTAAAAGTTTTACAACATCTTCCACGACCCTTGTTGTTGTTATAACACCCCATGGGGGCATGGGGACCTTGCGGGACCAGAAAACTATATTCGGTTTTACAAAAACCCTGTCACCTGTTTTAAGATGATCAAAAGCTCCTGAAAGATCCACCGCTCTTTTAACAGAAACAAAGGGCTCTTCATATTTTACAATGCCTACCTTTGTTTTCATTGCATTTTTTCTCCCATCCGTTTTTTAACCACATTAATGCGGGCAGCAAGATTTAACAGATATGCGGGCTCCGGCTGCTTAAAACCGGGTTTGCCATCATACTCTATTGTTTTTATCCTCAACTTTACTTTTTCCGTATCCCCATTTTCTTTAACAAGTAATTCCTCAACAAGCTTTAAAAAAGTTTTGCATGCGGATAAAGCATTAAATTTATAATCCACCGCATCTTTTTCTGTAAACACAAAAGCATGGGCAGTGCAGATAACCCGTGTTTCAAGGGGAAGCATTTTTTCCATGGAATTATAATAGAGATCATAATCAACAAGAAAATCCGAATATATATGGCCTGTTATATCCTGAACACCAAAAGCCTCCGAAGAGATCAATATCTTTTTTTCAGGGATATAATAGCTCAGGCAATCCCGTGTATGACCGGGAGTCTCTATTACATTAACACTTATG
>JAUVKE010000379.1 GCA_030592105.1 Desulfobacteraceae bacterium | reverse complement strand
TATATTTATTATCAATATAAAAATCTCCCTTTGGGGGCATTGAAACTTTATGCATAACTGAAAGCATATTGATAAAAAATGTTTCGCATATAGTTCCTCTGCTTTCTTTGTCTTTGCCGCTTATTGCATAGATCTGATTCGGGTTGTTAAGATATATTTTCTCCGGTTTTTCCAGCGCTCCAAGTCTACTCCCTTTTTTTGTGAGAGATAAAATTACTCCTCCGTCTTCAAGGTACTTAAGATAATTTTTGAGCGTACGTTCATCTCCAATTTCGACGATTCTTTTGAGTCGTTTTAAATCAGGTGTAAATGGAGCGGATTCTGCGATAACGGCGAGGAGCCTTTTAATTTTTTTTATACTGCTTCCATTTAATGCTGGGTATATGGATAAAAGATCGCTTTCTATTGTTGTGCGGATACTTTGTTCCAAAGTTATATAATATAGCGAAATATCGTCAAATTCTGTGAAATAGGGAAAATATCCAAACTGAAGATATTCTTTGAAAAGCGCTAAAATTTTTTTCTTTTTCCCTTCCACTGCTTCAATAATATCGTATGAAAATTTTTCATGTTTTTCTAATATGCTTTTTAAAACAAACGCTTCAATTTTAATACCTGTTGCCATGTCTATGTATTCTCTGAAGGAAAGCCCTGTCATTGAATAAACTACGGCTCTTCTGCTCAAATCGTGGCTGCCCTTCTGAATTTCCATGGCGGAGCTTCCTGAAGCAAGAATAATCAATTCCTGAAAGCTGTCATAGACACTTTTCAATTCACCTGACCAGCCTGCATATTTATGAATTTCATCAAAACATATCATTTTACCGCCAAGGTTATAAAACTCTTCAGCAATTTCATAAAGACTTCTGCCCCCTACAACAAAATGATCGACAGGAACGTAAAGCGCGTTTTTGGTAAAAATATCATCATTATTTGCTGATAATATTTTTTGAATCAGTGCTGTGGTTTTGCCGACACCTCTCTGTCCGATAATAATGGAAAACCTGCTCTCAAGCGGATATTTTTCAAGAAAATACCGTTTGTAAGGCTTGTTGAAAATTTTTAAAAAATTTCTGCTGAGTTTGAAAATATCATCTAACATTTTTGGGTACCTGAAGTTTTTTCTAAACCGATCAATAGGACCACCATACTATAATAAATAGAAAATAATCGTAACGCAATACTATTATTGCCTTATAATTAATGTAATGCAATACGTTTTGCTTTATCATTCATCATTTTCATGTTGGGGCAGAATTCATTTCTGCCCTGGGCGGATATGGATGATGGGGCGGATATGGAATCCACCCCTACATGCTTCGGCGGGCAAAATTTTTCTTTGACACGTTATTTATGACTATGGTATCATGGTCATAATTTCAATCTAACACAGATAAAACAGGAGTAAATCATGACAAATTTTATTTCTAAATCTTCTTTTAAACCCCAGGCTCTTAAATATTTTCGTCAAATCCAAGAAGATGGCCGGGAATTAATCATCACTGACCATGCAAAACCAGTGATTAAAATAATTCCTTTCAGGGAAGAACCACATGTCATTTTAAAGGAATTACGAAATTCCGTGATACGTTATGATGATCCCTTCAAACCAGTCGGTCAGGATGAATGGGAGGCCCTGAAATGATTGTGCTGGACACTCATGTTTGGCTCTGGTGGATTAGCAATCCTGAAAAACTTTCAACCTGTGCTAGTCAAGCTATTGATAAGGCCGTTACAGAAAAAGGCATTATCATATCATCCATATCAACATGGGAGGTTGCCCTCCTGGTTGATAAGGGAAGATTAGAACTTTCGATTGATGTCCGTGATTGGGTGCGCAAAACAGAGGGCTTACCTTTCGTTCATTTCATGCCGGTTGACAACACTATAAGCCTGCGTTCAGTAACCCTGCCAGGCCAATTCCATGCCGACCCTGCAGACCGCATTATTACAGCAACTGCGATGACTATGGGATTGCCTCTTGTCACCAGGGATGATAAAATTCTTAATTACCAATATGTCCGGACTATCTGGGAGGAACAGGTATAATTCGCCTGTCCCCTTTTTCCTTTCTATAGATTCTCCCAATTCCTGCAAAGAAAAAGGGGCAGATATTAGAGCCAAACCCACTTTCCATTTTTACCGAGTATACCACCGATTTTATTCCATAAGTTCTTCAATCTCGCCTTCCATCTCCAGGTATGCTTCCCGCAGCTCGTTTTCCATCTCCTTGTCAGCATCCCACATGCCACGGCTGATCGCCTCCAGAAGCTTGTCCAGTATGCTTTGCAGAGCATACGGATTTACCTCCTTCATCCATTTTTGCATTTTCGGATCAAGGGCATATTTTTCCGCAATTTTTTTATACATCCAGTCGTCTATTACTTCTGCTGTGGCGTCCCAGCCAAGAACCACATCCATCATATGAGAAATATCCCCGGCGCCTTTATACCCGTGACGTTTCATTCCATCTAACCATTTGGG
This sequence comes from Desulfobacteraceae bacterium, assembly GCA_030592105.1. The sequence goes on along the minus strand of JAUVKE010000379.1, from coordinate 453 downwards.
ATTAACAAGGCGGGATCGCAAAACATGCTTTGCCTCCTCAAAGGTGGTGCGCATCTTCACCCTCTTGGGATCGGCACTGTCGCCTACCAGGGCAAAAGGCAGATTGCCCCGCACGGTCTTTGCAGCCACGATAAGACCACCATAATAGTTGTAAAAATCGGTGCATGAAAGCATGTCATATTCCCGGGAATCCTCATTTTTAACGGTCACATCCATGCGGGAAAGAAGCTTGCGAAACGAGGCCGGTTTCTGTTTCCCATAGCTCCCCTTGCCGTAAGCATGGGCTGTATAACGGATGTAGTTATTCCCCAGATCTTCCTGGGTTTTCCAGTTTTTAGATTCAACCAGCTCGGACACTCCAGCTCCGTACACCTCGAGTACCATCCGCTCCTGCGATTCTGCGATCAGGATCTCGTAAGGCGTCATCCCGGACTCGCGCAGGCGGACATTGTC
>JAUVKE010000028.1 GCA_030592105.1 Desulfobacteraceae bacterium | reverse complement strand
ATTATGGAAAAGGACCGAATATATGGGGAAAAAAAGTGCATGATCATCATTAGCCTTTAGTCTGTCCATATACTGGTTAAAAATACGTGTGGGAACAGCTGAAAAAAAAATATCTGCTATATTTTTACCATGCTTTTTTTTCCAGAAGGTTATAATCGATACAGGCTCATCAAATTCCCCTGATTCCCGCAGTTTTCGTGCGACCATGAGCTCCGCATATCTGGGCTCCGTCTCCACTGTCATGGTCATGGAAACAGATTCCTGCATATCGGTGATGTACCATTTGTCCCCGGCACGTTTTTTTGTATCTGCCAGCCGGTGGAGCCGGGAGCCGGAATGGGAATAAAGAGCGCCATCAAGCTCTATGAGATATTGTTTCCTGTTTTTTGGCATGAATTGTTACCGTTTAACTAAAAAAGATCCTGTTACATTGACCCGCATATCTCCTTTTTTTCCACGGGATAATTCTTCCCCTTGAACAGGGGTTTTAACTTCAGGAATATTTTTGTCAGGTGTGCCCGAAATACGTTTTACGTGAAAAGAGAGGGGGTTAAAATAAAAAGCAGGGGAATTAGCACACTGGTTTAATATCTCCTCCATCTCCCCGGGGTGAAGATATTTCCGAATATTCACATCGTAAATATCCCAGTTATCCCTTTCAAGCCCCAGAGTTTTTGTTTTTTTTATAAAGTGGTTGAGTCTTGTGATAATGGCATTACTGTTTATTATTTTTTCTTCCCTCTGTTTCAGCACTCTGATCCTGCGGGAGATTAATTCTGTTTTTTCCCTGTTAGTCACATATCCTGTATATGCATTCATGGAAAAACAGGCGGAAACAATAAAAATAACAGCCAGAATTACTGCAATCACCGGTGCTTTAATAATTTTTTTACCTCCTTTAAAAAAATTAAAACTCCATTTTCCACCTGGCACTCACTTCATCTGTGGGCTCTGTAAGTCCTGAAACGGCTCCCCATGCTGTTGCACTCCCTGTATCAGCAACATTAAAACATAAGAAGTCATTAGCTGTCCCATCTGCCTCCCCATCTATCATGGTATCAAGGGCAAGCCCGAGTTCATTGGGAATTTCACTTATAAACATGTAGTTATATTTGTTTGTGGAATCATACTTAAATGCGATTTCCATAACATGGGCTGCCCCTTCACTATCTATATATTTATATTCATAATTAGTAGTTGCATTGGTTACAGGGGCAGACAACCCCGCCTGCTTTAAACCCATATACGGTGTTCCTGATGCTGGCCCGTCATAGAGATCTGCCTGGCCTGCGTCCGTGGGTGTGGTTGCACTTCCAGCCGAAGTATCCGCGTTCCCGTCCTGTCCGGCGGCAGGGGTGCCAAGGGAAGAATCCCAGGTATCTCCCAGTATTTTACCGGTTCTGTCATAAAAGGTTAAATAGGCAATTCTCCAGGAGTTTATGTATTTGGTATAGATTTTTTTCTGTTCCGCACCCCTGACCAGGTCTTTTCCCTTTACAACTGCCCCTATGATAATCCCTATAATAATCAAAACAATGGCCATTTCAATTAAGGTAAAACCCCTTGTATCGGTTAAAAAAGCTGTTATTTTTTTTCTCTTCATGCCTAAACGCCTCCTTATCGTATTAATAAAATAGTCTTTCCAGCATTTACGTTGCAACAAAGATGCCATATAGGAGCGGCAGGAGTAAATCTTGTTTTTATTTAAAATTGATGCTTCCGTAAAAGAGCTATTAAAAAAATTTTCAGACACAACATATAAGCATAATCAGCATTTATAATGTCCTATATTGTATATCAGTTTCAAATCATTGGTTTTTTGCATAATTATTGAAATTAAAAAAATCAGGAGGCATGTCAAAAACTTGACGGTAGAGCTGGTTCCGTGTGCTGTGATATATATGAGATATTTGTGGAGGAGCCTGTTCCATGGTATTTTCAATCATAGTTAACCCGAGATAGCCGGAACCAAAAAAAAATTATCACGAAAACACGAATTTCAGAATTAAGGTACTACTCTATTCGGTAAATTCCTGCATGGCCAAATCTTGTTTTGGCCAGCATAGGTGCGGATCCTTGTGATCGCCCTGATTATAGGACGATGAAGAGGACTCCATGCCAAGGACAGATTTTCAAAATTTAGCCTGTGATCAAGTTTACAGTAACTTATAATCTGACGTACGGCCCCTATTTACACGTCCCCTGTTTACCCATTTGTTCTCTGTATGAATTCTTGCTTTTAACAGGGAGATTCGGTAAGAATGAAAAAGGTCATGAAGGATTCACACCTCCATGAACCGACTTTTCAAGGGTCATCAACCGTGTCCCGCCAAAGACAATGAGGTTGATGGCTCTTTTTTCCATCGAAAATCCTGTACCACAATAATCAAGCCTTGATTTAAAGTAGTCTATAAAGCTAATTTTTTAACCTATACGAATTATTTATCAATACATTTTTTAGTTGCTCTGTCTACAAAAAACAAATAAATTGAAGACAGAGGTGATTGTTATGGCAAAAAAAGCGATAGATTCGAGTAAATTTCCACAGTTATCCGTAAAATTAAAACAGGCCAGGAACCAAAAAGGATTAACTCAGGGACAACTTTCAAAAAAAACCGGGGTAGACATACAGAGGCTTTCAAAATATGAAAGAGGTATTCTTGTACCTACAACAGAAGTAATTGTAAAAATATCTGATGCTTTGGGCACAAGTTTGGATTATCTGTTAAAAAATGGTAAAAATACCATCATGGGGCAACTTAAAGATGCAGAATTGTTAAAGCATATTGTACAGGTTGACGATCTTCCGGATAAGGATCGCAACATATTAAAAGAGATTCTTGAAGTTTTTATAAAAAAACATCGGCTTGAAGAACTCGCTATAAAATAAAGGGGTCATTATGCAGTACAATACGATTTTACCCAGTGAACAGGAAAAACTCATCCTGGCCAAAATCAGGATGCTGCCACCGGACAAAATCAACGAAGTAGTGGATTTTGTAGATTTTATAGGTCAAAAAAATCGGGAAAGGCAACTGGTTCAAGCCGCAGGCAAGATGGCAGAAGAGGCGCTTAAAAAGATCTGGGAAAATTCCGAGGATGACGTTTATGATCACTTATAAGCTCGGGGACATTGTGTTGGTCCCATTTCCGTTCACAGATCAAACCACAATCAAAAAACGTCCAGCCGTAATTGTCAGTTCAAACATGTATAACAAAAATCGACCGGATATTATTATTATGGCGGTAACCAGTCAAATTCATGGTTCCGGTTACTTTGGGGATATCCTCATACAAAACTGGCAGCAGGCAGGTCTTTTAAAACCATCGGTCATCAAGCCGATAGTGACAACAGTGGAAAAGAGATTGGTTTTAAGAAAACTGGGTACCATATCAGACATTGACCGGACTGCGCTCACCGAAGGACTGCAAAGCATTATCGGGGGATGATATCTTCTGATATACTATAGTAATAAATCAATATGCCACGACCATTAAGAATGGAATATCCAGGTGCATGGTATCATCACGTGGATGGTTTAATAAACCTCGAATGGTTATAGCTTTTTTATTTCTCTAAATTACCGAACCTAATTAAGGTATCTATAAATGATTAAGCCAAAAATAGCAATTATCGGCGGCACAGGCCTGGATGAAATTGAAGGGATTACTGAAAAACAGATAATTAAATGTAACACACCTTTTGGGGCGCCCTCTTCTGAAATTATTGTTGGACGTATTGATCATACTGAAATTGCGTTTTTATCACGACACGGGACGGGACACGCTATATTACCATCGGAGATAAATTTTCGGGCTAATATTTATGCCTTAAAGACCATGGGGATTGAGTCTATATTATCTGTCAGTGCTGTTGGGAGTCTCAGGGAAGATATGGGGCCAATGGATATTGTTTTACCGGATCAATTTTTTGATGGAACAAAAAACAGAGTTTCAACATTTTTTGGAAAGGGGATTGTAGCCCATGTGAATTTTTCCGATCCTGTTTGCAGGGACTTGAAAAAAATAGTTTATGAATCCGCACTGGCAGCAGGGGTTAAACCTTTTAATAAGGGGACATATGTATGTATTGAGGGGCCTCAATTTTCCTCCCGCTGCGAATCTAACCTGTATCGTAAATTGGGGTTTGATGTTATCGGTATGACAAATTTGCCTGAAGCAAAATTAGCAAGAGAAGCTGAAATATGCTATTGTACCATAGCTCTTGTTACTGATTATGATTGCTGGCATGAAAATCATGGAGAAGTCGATATTGAAATGGTCTTTACATATCTTAATAAGAATATTGATACAGCAAAAAAAATCATAAAAAAAACCCTTGGCAGAATCCCCGAAGGTAGAAAATGTGCCTGCAAAAATGCCCTTGAAAAAGCTATAATAACAGATAAAAATTTAATCCCCGATGATGTGAAAAAAAATTTGAATCCCATAATAGGAAAATATTTAGACTAATCTGGAGGGAGGTTATTTAAAGACAATCGTAATTATTCAGCAAAAATACATAAAGCGTGTTTGCACTTACCATTTTTAAAATAGCTGAATAGTTACAGACAATCTTTGTTGGATATACTTCGCACCTGGTGATTTTGTCTTTAATTCAAAAAAGAGAAAGGGAAAAATGGAGCAACAAAATAAAAAATTTTTTAAAGATCTAGTGATGGCGCCAAGTCCTTCGGGCTTTGAACAACCGGCTCAGACGATTTATCGTAATTTTGTGGATAAATATGCTGACAAAATAACCACTGACGTACATGGGAATGTGATTGCCTTTAAAAAAGGAAAAGGTAAACTGCGGCTGATGTTCAGCGGGCACGCCGATGAAATCGGATTAATGGTTAATTATATTGATGATGATGGATTTATCCGTTTTCAACCCATTGGCGGTGTTGACACAGGAATCCTCCCTGGTCTGCGTGTAAATATTTATCACAATGGTAAAAAAGTGCGTGGCGTGATTGGGAAAAAACCGATTCACCTCCTTAAACCGGATGATCGAAAAAAAGCTGCAAAAATTCGTGATCTCTGGATAGATATCGGCGCAAAAGATAAAAAGGAGACCCTTAAACGTGTCTCCATCGGTGATCCTGTTACATTTGATCCAGGAATGGACATACTCAAAGGGGATATTGTTTCCACAAAAGCGACCGATAATAAGGTTGGAGTATATGTTGTCGGGGCCATTTTAAAAGAATTAGCTGGTGAACAAATTGTTGCAAATGTTTACTCTGTGTCATCTGTGCAGGAAGAAATCGGTTTGCGCGGTGCAACAACAAGCGCATTTGGTATTGATCCCCATGTGGGAATCGCAATAGATGTTACCCATGCAACCGATTACCCTGGAATTGAAAAAATTTTAAACGGCGATATTAAATTAAGTGACGGACCCGTGATTTCAGTTGGCGCCAATATTAATCCAAAGGTCTTTCAACTCCTTAAACAGGCAGGGGACGAGGCAAAAATAAAATATCAAATCGAAGCAGCGCCGCGTGGTACAGGAACAGATGCCAATGCAATTCAGATAACACGATCCGGTGTTGCTGCGGGACTTGTCAGCGCGCCGAACCGCTATATGCATACACCAAGTGAAATAATTTCATTAAAAGATTTGGATGAAACAGCAAAATTACTGGCACAGTTTGCCCGGATAATTGACGATAAAACAGATTTTATTCCCATGGATTTAGGGTAAAAGCCTGCTTGATTATTTACAAAGGTTCAAGGGTGTCCGGATAGAAGGTTGCAAGGGTCTATTCGGACACTACCGGCAAAAGTTATAGACTGTCACACAAATAATTTAACTCCGTTATCAGCCCCTTGCGTATTACAATACGCCTTCCTCTCTCAGCCTTGTGCCAAATTTTAAAATCGGATAATTATTTGACAATCTATATTTATATGTTTGGTATAGGTTATCTGCTATTCACAGCCCCTGTTTACAGGAATAAACAGTTATAAGAATATTTTACCGGGGTTCATTATCCCATTGGGATCCAGGGTTGACTTAATTTTTTTCATTATGTCCAGGCTGTTACCATGTTCATGGATCATAAATTTCCGTTTTCCTATCCCAACCCCATGTTCCCCTGTGGCGGTTCCTCCAAAATCGATGGCACAATTGACTATGGCATCATTAACATCCATTCCCAGTTTTGCCTGTGCTTTGTCATTGGGATCTTTTATAAGTCCCATATGCAGGTTCCCACTCCCTGCATGGCCGAACAGATAGCCTCTGATCCCCTTTGAAGCAGCTTCATTTCGTGCGAATTCAACCATTTTTGAATATTTTGAAAGGGGAACAGCCGTATCTATGATTATTATTTCCATCCCTTTGTTTGCATGTTTCATCGCCTCAAAAGTGGCATACCTTGCTTCCCATAGTCGATTTCTCTCCTTTTTTCCTATTCCGGCTTCATAAAGAGAGGACCCGTTGGAGGTGCATATCTCCTCAACCAGAGAAAGCTCCTCATTTAGTCCGGCCTGGTTGGTCCCGTGGAACTCCATAAACAGGGTTGGCTGTTCCTTTAATTCCCTGTTTTTATATGTATTGATCGCTTTTATGACGTTTTTGTCAAGGAATTCAAGGGCAGCAGGAACAATTCCCGTAGATATTATTTCATATATCGATTCAGTCGCCTCCTCAACACTGTGGAAATTTACAAGTACTGCGGTAAAATACTGGGGCAGCGGAGCCAGGCGAAGGGTAATTCCGGTTATTACGCCAAGGGTCCCCTCCGATCCTGTAAAGAGGCGGCACAGATCATATCCGGATGAAGTTTTAACCGCATTGGAACCTGAGTGTACCATCTCCCCGGTGGGAAGAACAACCTCCAGCTTCATTACATAATCTTTTGTGGCGCCGTATTTCAGGGTTTGGATACCGCTGGCGTTATTGGCCACCATCCCTCCTATGGTGGCAGGTGCCCCTGGGTCAGGAGGAAAAAAAAGCCCTTTTTTTGAAAATTTTTTATTCAGATCCGTATATACAACTCCAGGTTCCACAATCACCTGAAAGTCCTCCTCTTTTTCCTCCAGTATCCTGTTCATTTTTTGCATATTCAAAACAATTCCCCCCTTGACAGGTATGGGGTTTCCTTCAAGACTGGTTCCCGCCCCCCACGGGGTAACAGGAATCTTTTTCTCATTTGCTATCTCAATAATTTTTTGTACATCATGGACCGACTCTGGAAAAACAACCAGTTCAGGGAGGCATCGCGTGTGAAAGGATTCATCTTTGGAATGAAGTTCAATAACAGATTTTCCCGTGGAAAATCCTTTTATACCAACGGCGGCTTGAATTTGGGCGATAGTATTTTTTGTCATACTTCCATAATTCATAATTAAGTCCTTATTTTTTAGTGTTGGTATTAATTATTGTTTATGCAAATATAACTATTCAGTTGCGCTGATTTAAGAGACGCAGCAGGTTCTTTCTTTACGACCTCTTATGCGTGAGTTTTTCATGGTTTAATCAGATTATACCCGTTGCTATACATATCAACTGGATAGTTACATGCAAATTAAGAAAATAGACTTTTTTTCACCGCCTGAAATACTGATTCAGGGGTAATAAGCGCCATGCAGTCATGGTGGCCAAGGGGGCATTCTCCTTTATGGCAAGGGGAACAGTCAAGTTTTTTTCGTAGAAGAATAGTCTTCTCCAGATTCGAATTGGTATATTCAGGATCCGTAGGTCCCATTATGACAACCACCGGAATATTAAAGGCCACAGCATAATGCCTTGGACCTGTATCATTTGTAATTAACAGATCACATCTTTTAACCAGGGGCTTTAGTAAGGCAAGATCTACCTGGTCAGGGTAGGTATTAATAATGGGAGCCCTGCTTTTTTTTATTATGGATGCTGCAATATCTTTTTCCCCAGGGCCTGCAAATAACAGAATTTTGCAAGTAAATTCATTATCGATCAATTGGGCAAGTTTTGCGAAATATTCTTCAGGCCAGCACTTGGAAGAACCGAATTTTGCTCCGGGATTTATTCCTATAACTGTATCTTCCGTGCTGATATGATACTTTTTAAGGAGTTTTTCCCCTTTTTCCCTTATTAAATCAGAAAAATAAAGTTTTGGTCGCAGGGATGTATCTGGGTTTAATTTGAGCCAGGTGCAAATTTTTATATAATATTTAACCATGGAGACAGGCATATATTTTTTGTTTTTAATAACAGGTAGAGGCCCTCCTGATAGTAAAAAAGATCTGCCGTTTCTTTTATATCCGAATATTTTTTTTACCCCACCCAGCTTTGCAATACCGGCGGCTCTAAATGTATTGGGGAAAAGAACAGCCACATCAGGTTTATGTTCACGTATGGTTTTCACCAGATTATAATAGCCTTTAACGGTTTTATCGCTGCAGTCGATAACCTGGTCAAACCAGGGGCTGTCTTCTATTATTCGGCTTGCATATTTTCTTATTACACCTATGATTTTTGTGTCAGGATAAGAATTACGCAAAAGCCTGAAAGCCGGAGTTGCCATTACAACGTCACCCACCCAGTTGGGGCAAAAAATAATAAGCGTATTAATATGTTTTTCCATAATTATTAAGTATAGATCTCTTTTTTTAAAAAACCTTCACAGGTTTAATTTCAGGAATAGACTGAAGTATAATAAAAGTGTAACTATAGACCGTCACATAAATAATTTCAGCAATGTACTGAGCTATAATAAAATTTAAAAACCTCTGGAACTCGCTGCGCTCAAACAACCAGAGCTTTTTAAATTTCACCATAGCTCAGTACTAACATCTGGCCGTATGAAATTTATTATCTGAATATCTATATTCAGCTATACGTATCAGCTGAATAATTACATAAAAGTAAGTGTTCAGCTATTGGTTAATTTTGCATTCTAACAAATTTTGGTCAAGAAGAAAATATAACATTTTTTGGTAACTATTCAGGTGTGTTGGTTTAAGCTATACATATCAGCTCAATAGTCACAAAATAATATTTCTTCGATACTCTTGGATTTCAAACTGAATAATGATATAAAAAAAATAATGTAACTATTTAGCGTCGCTGGTTTAATCAGATCATTCCTGCTGCCGTACATATTCGCTGAATAGTTACAAAATAATCTGGGTAAACGTAAGTCAGGCTCCATGGGAAAACACCATGGTGAAGGATAACTATTGGGAAAAAGTACAAACTATAGATCGCTACATATAAGCGCCTCGTATTTTCTTTTTTTACAACTTTTTAACCGGACACTACTGCTTTTGCCTAGGAACAGGAAAGTATATTGAAAAATTTAACAGCCATTGCTCTGAGCGGGGGTGTGGACTCAATGGTAACAGCTTATCTGTTAAAACAAAAAGGCCATAACCTTGTGGGGATCCATTTTTATACAGGTTATGGAGATCAAAGTGAAAATAAAATATCTGAAATTGCAGAAAAAACAGGGGTTGACCTGAAAATTTTAGACTGTTCCGCTGAATTTAAATCAAAAGTTACAGATTATTTTATCAAAGCCTATATTTCCGGACTGACACCGAATCCCTGTATTGTATGCAACCCCCTGATAAAGTTTGGAACAGTTTTATCCTTTGCAAAAAAACTGGGGGCAACATCTTTGGCAACAGGTCATTACGCCAGGATAAACAAAGATGATTTTGGAAAATATCATCTTTTACGGGGAATTGATAAAAAAAAAGATCAGTCCTATTTTCTCTCCAGGCTGACACAGGAACAGTTATCCTTTGCATGCTTTCCCCTGGGGAATATAACCAAGGACGAGGTGAAAAAAATTGCCGCGGAAAAAGGCCTTGCCTCTTTAGCCGGCAATGAAAGTCAGGATATCTGTTTCACCGAAAATAAGACCTATGGAGAATTTATTGCCGGGCAATCCCAGGATAAATCAAGGGTTGGTATCATAGAAGATGTTAATGGAAATATAATCGGCGAACACCAGGGGCTCCATCTTTTTACCGTGGGCCAGCGCCGTGGTATTAACTGCCCTGCTTCAGAGCCATATTATGTAATACGGATCGATATTAAAAGAAACAGGCTTGTGGTCGGCTTTAGGGAAAATATATATTCCAAAGAACTGGAAGCTGAAAATATAAACTGGATTAGTAATAGACCTTCTGTTCCAATCAGGGTTGAAACACAGATAAGGGGGCGTCATATCCCTGCGTCATCAACTCTTTTTCCGGCAGGGGAGAGCAAGGCAAAAATTATTTTTGACAAACCACAGTCATCCATAACCTCGGGACAGGGTGCTGTTTTTTATCAAGGGGATGAAGTTACAGGCGGAGGATGGATAGCAAGTTAAGTATGGCTAATTATACCATTACAACATTAGGCTGCAAAGTAAATCAGTGCGAATCTGCATCCATGGCAAAAGATTTTGAAAAATCGGGTTTCTTTGAACTTTCAAAGTCAGATAAAACAGAACCTGAATACTGCATAATAAACACCTGTACAGTTACACAAAAAGCCTCCATGCAATCGAGGCAGGAAATAAGAAAGGCAATCCGTGCCTATCCAAATGCCAGGATAATCGTAACCGGCTGTTATGCCCAGACCGAGCCTGATGAAATTAAAAAAATCGACGGCGTCCACCATGTTGTGGGGCACATAGATAAAAAAAATATCCCGGAAACAATTATTAAGGCACCTTTAAATGGTTGTTCTGAATCCTGTAAAAAAAAATCTGTTTCCATCGGCTCCGGAAAAAGAACAAGGAGTTTTTTAAAAATTCAGGATGGCTGCAATGCATTTTGTACTTACTGCATAGTTCCCTATGCTCGGGGCCGCAGCCAAAGTCTTTCCCCGGATGAAGTTTTTGCAAGTTTAAAAGAATTAAAGAACTCAGGATACAAAGAAACGGTTTTAACAGGAATACACCTGGGTGTCTACGGGGATGATCTTGTCCCAAAAACCAGTCTATACAAACTGTTAAAACAAATAGAAAAATTTCATTTTCTTAAACGGGTAAGACTAAGCTCCATTGAGCCCCGTGAACTTTCCGACAATATTATAAATCTGGTATCAGAATCAGATATTTTTTGTAATCATTTTCATATTCCCCTGCAAAGTGGAGATAACAAAATCCTGGAAAAGATGCACCGGCCCTATGACAGACAGCTTATAAAAGAGTTAATCAGTAAAATTCACCAATTGATCCCTGATGCCGCCGTGGGATCCGATTTTCTCATAGGCTTTCCAGGAGAAGATGACAATGCTTTTGCAAATACCTGTTCATTAATCAAAGAATTACCCATCACCCATCTCCATATTTTTCCCTTTTCCCGGCGTAAGGGGACCAGGGCTGCAGAATATTCTGACCAGGTTGACCCGAAGATTATCAAGGCCAGGTGCAAAAAAGTAAGGGAGATAGGGATTAGAAAGAAAAATGAGTTTTATGAAAAATTTATCGGAAAGGATGTAGAAATACTCGTTGAAGGGAAAAAAAGACCAGGGGGGGTTTTGCAGGGAACAACGTCAAATTACATACCTGTTATCATTAAAGGGTCGGATGATTTAATCAATACCTTTGTTCAGGCTGAAATTTATGGCCTGGGAAAAAATGGACTTCCCCATGCAAAGATTTTGAGCTGTTCATAATTATTTTGTTTAGGGTCGCTCAAAAATAAATTAGCCATTTTAAGTATTGAGGCGCGAAAACGCAGCCAGGCGGGATGCATCGGCGCTTAAAATGTAAAGTTATTTTTGAGCGAGCCCTTAGCTTTCCACATAAGGAGCAATATGCTTGCAAAAATTCTCAGCAGTGCAGTTATCGGAGTGGATGCATATCTTGTGGAAGTCGAAGTAGATATATCCCATGGGCTTCCTCTCTTTACCATTGTGGGCCTTCCTGAAACCGCAGTAAAGGAGAGTAAGGAAAGAGTAAAAGCCGCACTTTCCAATTCAGGATATATATTCCCTGATGACCGGATTACTGTGAACCTTGCGCCTGCAAGCATCAGAAAGGAAGGGACAGGGTTTGATCTCCCCATAGCCCTTGGCATTCTCACGGCAACTAAAGTTGTCAGCCAAAAAGCAGTTGCAGGACATCTTGTCCTGGGCGAACTTTCCTTGGACGGACGGATTAAACCTGTAAATGGTTCTCTTCCCATGGCAATTGCAGCCAAAAATGCAGGCCATGCAGGAATCCTTGTGCCAAACGATAACCGGCTGGAAGCAGCTGTTGTAAGGGGAATAGATGTCTTTCCAGTGAAAACTCTGTCCCAGGCTGTAAATTTTTTTCAAAACGTATCACCAATCAAACCGGAAAAAATCGATACAGAATCAATATTTAATAAAAATAATTCATGGGATGCTGATTTTTCAGAAGTTATGGGTCAGGAATATGTAAAAAGGGCGCTTACAGTAGCAGCAGCAGGGGGCCATAATCTTATTATGGTGGGTCCCCCTGGATCGGGAAAGACAATGCTGGCAAAACGAATTTCCGGAATACTTCCCCCGTTAACATTTGATGAAGCCATTGAGACCACCAAAATATATTCCATAACAGGTTCCCTTAAAAAAGGAGAAGCACTTATAACAAAAAGGCCCTTTAGAGCCCCCCATCATACCATATCAGATGCAGGTTTAATAGGCGGGGGCCATATCCCCAAGCCTGGCGAAGTAAGTCTTGCCCATAATGGTGTTCTTTTTTTAGATGAACTTCCTGAGTTTAAAAAAAATGTTCTTGAGGTAATGCGTCAGCCCCTGGAGGATCAAAAAGTAACCATATCCAGGGCAGCCTCTGCAATCACATATCCCTCCGCCCTGATGCTTGTAGCAGCAATGAATCCCTGCCCCTGCGGTTATCTGTCCGACCCGAAACATGAATGTAAATGCACCCCTAAGCAAATTCAAAGGTATAGATCAAAAATTTCGGGCCCTCTTTTAGACAGAATAGATATTCATGTGGAAGTTCCGGCAGTCCCCTACAAAGACCTTGTAAAAAACATGGCTGCAGATGCATCCGGGGTGATAAGAAAACGGGTTGCCAAAGCAAGGGAAATACAGACCAGAAGATTTTCAAGAACAAAAATATTTTGTAATGCACAGATGAGCAGCAGGCATGTTAGAAAGTATTGCAAAATTGACGAAACATCCTCCAGTCTCCTTGAAACAGCCGTGGACAAGTTAGGCTTATCCGCCCGCGCCTACAACAGAATTTTAAAAATAGGAAGGACAGTTGCTGACCTTGAAGGGAAAGCAGAGATGGGGGCAGAAGAGATTGCAGAAGCCATACAATACAGAACCCTGGATCGGGGAAATATTTCAAACCACAGGAATTCGAATCTTTAATCCTGATCGGCTCTTTTAACGTTTTCTAATAACGTTTAAACAATTTCAAAGCTTTAATTAGATCATACCTGAAGCGTGCCTGTAATCAGCATCGCTGAATAATTATTTTTTTACAACATTTAAAAGACAAACATGAAGGCTAAAATTATGATTACTGCTAAAGATATTATGGCTAAAAATGTAATTACTGTATCTCCAGATACGGAAATCATACAAGCTGCACAGCTTTTGATTCAAAAAAATATTAATGGGATGCCGGTAATAAACAAAAAAGAGGAAATAGTTGGAATAATTTGTCAGAGTGATCTCATTGCACAGCAAAAAAATCTTCCTCTCCCGTCACTTTTCAGGTTACTGGAGGGTTTTATACCCCTTACTTCCTCAAAAAAGCTTGAAAAGGAAGTTCGAAAAATTGCCGCCATTACTGTTGCAGACGCAATGACCGCAGAGGTTGTGTCAGTTACACCCGACACCAGTATCGGTAAAATTGCAGACCTTATGGTGGGTAAAAATTATCATTCCATTCCAGTTGTGAATGATGATGGTGAACTGGTTGGAATAATAGGTAAAGAAGATGTTATCCAGACTATTTTATAGAGTTTTTATATGAAAATGATAAATTGTGAATTATGAATTAAGGAATTCTACTAATTTATAAAATGTCATTAAACGCTATCTCATTTTCATATTTTGTTGTGCCCGATAGGGCATGCCGGTTATAGCCAACGGAAAACAGACATACAGTGATACTATTTTTTTAGGCTGATTCGATGCTTTTAATATCAAAACCTGAGTGAGCTTGTAAGGTAAAATTAAATATGGAGATACCACTTCTAAATGATATTGTTATTATATTTGGACTGGCTATTGCCGTCCTCTTTATATGCCATCGACTTCGCGTACCCGCGGTTGTGGGATATCTCCTCACCGGGATATTTGTCGGGCCTTACGGTTTTGGGCTGGTAAAGGGAGTTCACGAAGTTGAAGTTTTAGCTGAAATTGGTATTGTGTTATTGCTTTTTACCATTGGAATCGAGTTTTCACTTAAAAAACTGCTGCAAATTAAAAAATCCGTTCTAATGGGGGGTTCGCTTCAGGTGTTGCTGACCTTTTTGGCTACTTTATTTATAGCCAGGCGGTTTGGCCAGGCTTTTGGTGAAGCTGTCTTCATAGGATTTCTCGTAGCTCTGAGCAGTACGGCGATTGTGCTCAAACTAATCCAGGAAAGGGCCGAAGTTGATAGTCCCCATGGGCGCACGACTCTTGGCATTCTGATCTTCCAGGACATTATTATTGTTCCCATGATCTTGATAACTCCACTACTGGCTGGTGCAACAGGAACTTTAGGTGAATCCGTCCTTGTTCTTCTGGCCAAGGGAATCGGAATCATCCTGTTGGTGCTGGTCAGTACTAAATGGATTGTACCCCAGGTATTGTATCAAGTCACGAGAACGCGCAATCAAGAAATTTTTTTATTAAGCGTGATTGCAATATGCCTTAGTGTTGCGTGGTTAACTTCCAGGGCAGGATTGTCCCTTGCTCTGGGTGCGTTTTTAGCAGGATTGATCATTTCCGAATCTGAATACAGCCACCAGGCACTTGGAAATATTTTACCCTTTCGGGATGTCTTTACAAGCTTTTTTTTTGTTTCCATT